>JAOUEE010000095.1 GCA_029858875.1 Acidimicrobiia bacterium | reverse complement strand
GTGAAGGGCTCGGCGTCGTCGTCGAGGAGCCGGCGGGCGGCCACTGCCCCCTGCTCCACCGCGTTGTCCCAGTGCTCGACGCGCATGAGCTCACCGAATCGCCGGTTGGGCCAGCGGGCCACATCACCAGCGGCGGTCACTCCGGGCGCGGCCAGACACGTCTCATCACACACCACCCCATCGTCGAGGGTGAGCCCCGAGCCCTCGAGCCAGGCCGTGTTGGGGATGACCCCTATGCCGACCACCACCACGTCGGCCTCGACGACCTGGCCATCGCTGAGCTCGACCGCCTGGACGCCGGCACCACCCCTGAGGGCGTCGACGCCCACCCCCAGGCGTAGATCGACGCCCTGCTCGCGATGGACCGCGGCACACACCCCCCCGATCTCGTCGCCGAGCACCCGCCCCATCGGTGTGGGCAGGGGATCGATCATCGTCACGTCGAGCCCACGCCGACGAGCCGTGGCGGCCACCTCGGCCCCGATGAAGCCGGCGCCGACCACGGCCACCCGAGCCGGTCGGGCGTCGAGCGCGGCGCGCAGGGACAAGGCGTCATCCACCGTCCGAAGGGTGAAGACTCCCGCCATGGTCTCGGTTCCGGGCAGGGTGCGAGGCCGCGCCCCGGTGGCAACCATCAGCCCGTCGAAGCCATGCTCGTCCCCGTTATCGAGGTGCAGGCGACGGGCAGCCAGATCGAGCCGAGTGGCTCGCACACCCAGCCGGAGATCGAGGTCCAGCGCCTCGAGCCGGTCGGGGCTCAGCAGGGCGATGTCGGCCGGATCCTTCTCGCCGGCCAACACCTGCTTCGAGAGCGGCGGACGGTCGTAGGGCTCGTGCCGCTCATCGCCGATGAGGGTGATCGGCCGGTCGAAGCCGTCGCGACGCAGCGCCTCGGCCCCGCGGATGCCGGCGAGGGACGCGCCGACGATGGTGATCGATTCACGCATGTTGGAGCGTCCCCTTCGCGGTCACCGTCCGGCTGGGGACGGCAGCACCAGCGGGATCAGTCGTCCGCGATGCTGATCGCCTGCTTGGGGCAACGCTGCACGGCTTCCTCGACCGCGGCTCGCCGATCCTCGCCCGGAGTCTCGTTGAGCACATAGAGGAAGTCGTCGTCACGCACCTCGAAGATGTCCGGGGCGATCTGCATGCAGATGGCGTTGCTCTCACAGAGGTCGTAGTCGACGACGACTCGCATCGATGGGCTCCCTTGATTTGATCGGCCACGCCGGCGGGCGACCGAGACCCCATCTTGCTACACCGCGGCTGCCGATCGGTTCCACTCCGGCACGGGCCGGGTCGACCGGGCGCATTCAACCAGATGCGAGACTGTGCCGATACGGCACTGTCCGCTGCCTTCCCCGGAGACCACCGATGCGCTCACTGTCCGCCCGCCTGCTCACCGTCGTGTTGTTGGTGCTGGCCTCGCTGACCACCATCGGCGCGGCCCGCGCCCCCGAGAGCGAGGCCACCCGCATCGACGCTCCCACCGGCGCCACCGATGTCGTGCAGGGCGAGGTCACCGCCGCCACGACCATCGTCGTCGGCGGCCAGGTCTTCACCCGCTGGAGCTTCGAGGTCACCGAGACCATCGAGGGATCGGCTTCGGGCACGATCACGGTGCGCACCGAAGGTGGGTTCGACGGCCAGCTGGTCCACGTGGTGTCGGGTCAGCCGGATCTGGCCGTGGGCGACCGCGTGCAATTGTGGTTGGAGCCGGATGCGGGCGAGTACCTCCCGGTCGGTGGGGAGGACGCCGCCGTCCCCATCACCCCCGAAGGCCTGCTCGTTGCCGACCACGACGACTCGGCCGAGAACTTCGTGCTCGAGGGCTTCTACTGGGCCGACTTCGACTCGGCGGTTCCGTTCCTGATCAACCCGAACACCCCTGACCTCCCCGGCACCGGAGAGGTCGGCGCCATCACCGCGGCCTTCCAGAAGTGGGAGGACGATCCCCTGTCGATCGTCGACTTCGACTACGGCGGCGCCACGGCCATCAAGAAGCGGACCCTCGACGGCACCAACGCGGTGTTCTGGGCGGGAGCGGGCGGCCAGACGTACCTGGCCCGCACCACCTCGTACTTCCGGCCCAATGGTGAGCTGGTGGAGTTCGACATCCAGTTCAATCCGTACTGGGACTGGGTGGATGGCAGCGAGAACGGCAAGTTCGACGTCCAGTCCGTCGCCACACACGAGGCCGGCCACGGGCTGGGGCTGGGCCACCCCAACGGCTCCGGGGCGATCATGTTCGCCACCCTGGCCAGCGGCCTCAAGAAGCGCAACCTGTCCGACGGTGACCTCGGCGGCCTGCGGAAGCTGTACGGCATACCGGCCTGCGAAGGACAGGAAGCGACGTTGGCCGGAACCGATGGGAACGACAACCTCACCGGCACACCGGGCAACGACATCATCGATGCCGGCGACGGCGACGATCAGATCGACGGTGGTGGCGGCGACGACATCATCTGCGGCGGCGACGGCGACGACCAGATCTCGGGCGGTGGCGGGAACGACCGCGTGCACGGTGGCGCCGGCAGCGACAACATCGGTGGCGGGGGCGGGGCCGACTTCCTCGAGGGCAACGGCGGAGACGATGTCATCCGTGGCGGTCCCGGCAACGACGATCTTTGGGGCCTGGGCGGCAACGACACCGTCGACGGTGACGAGGGCAACGACGTCGCTCGCGGTGGTCCGGGCAACGACACGGTGCGCGGCGACCAGGGCGTCGACCAGCTGACGGGCAGCTCCGGTGCCGACAAGCTCGAGGGCGGCGACGGCGACGACAAGCTGTTCGGCCACGAGGGCGACGACACCCTCGACGGGCTCGGCGGCGACGACAAGCTCTTCGGCAACGAGGGCGACGATGTGCTGCGCGGCAACGGCGGCAACGACGCCGTCAAGGGCCAGGACGGCAACGACAGGGGCTACGGCGGCGGCGGCCGCGACCTCATCCGCGGCGGCCTCGACGGCGACCGGCTGTTCGGCGGAGCCGACGACGACGACATCGCCGGCGGCGGCGGGGCCGACACGATCGTGGCCGAGGGTGGCGACGACACCGTCAACGGCAACGCCGGCCACGACGAGTTGTCGGGCGGAGCAGGCAGCGACCAGTTGGACGGCGGCATCGGCAACGACACCCTGCGGGGCGATGCCGGCAACGACACCCTCACCGGGGGTGCCCACGTCGACTGGTGCAACGGCGGTTCGGGCACGGATACGGGTGCCTCCTGCGAGACGACGATCGGCATCCCCTGACCTCGGGTCGCCTCCCCGATGGCCGGGGCGTGGCGATCTACGATGACCAGAATCCAGAGACCAGAGAAAGGCCCTGCGATGCCACGGACCACGGTCCTCGTGCGCCTTCCCGCCCTGGCTGCGGCGCTCGCCCTCGTCCTCGTTCCCGTCACGACCGCCGACGCGGCGGTGCCAGAGTGCGAGGGCGTCGCCGCCACGCTCGTCGGCACCCCGGGCGACGACCTCATCACCGGCACCGCCGGCGCCGATGTGATCGTGGCCGATGACGGCAACGACACCATCGACGGTCTCGGCGGCGACGATCTCATCTGTGGTGACGGCGGGAACGACACCATCGCGGGTGGAGGCGGCGGCGACGAGCTCTTCGGTGGCGCCGGCGGCGATGCCATCCTCGCCGGCGACGGACAGGACTTCGCGTCCGGTGGGCTCGGCCCCGATGTCATCGACGGAGAAGCCGGCAACGACATCCTGGAAGGCGGCGCGGGATCCGACACCGTGAGCGGTGGTGACGGCGACGACGAGATCCGCGGCGATGACGGCCTCGACGATCTCCGCGGCAACGGCGGAGCCGACGACCTGCGCGGCGGATCGGGCGACGACACCCTCAGAGGTGGCGGGGGCGCCGATTCCCTCGACGGGGACACCGGAACTGACCTCATCATCGGCGGCAGCGACAACGACGGCATCGATGGCGGTAGCGGCAACGACGACCTCCGGGGTGGATCGGGTCACGACGTCATCAACGGCGATGACGGCAACGACGAACTGGGTGGCGGAGTCGGTGACGACACGCTCGACGGCGGCGCCGGTGACGACGTCGTGGAGGGCGGCCCCGACGACGATCAGCTCGACGGGGGCGCCGGTGTCGACTCGCTGAGCGGCCAGGCCGGCGACGACTTCCTGGTCGGCGGATACGGGGGCGACACCCTGGCCGGCAATGCCGGAGACGACGAGTTGCGGGGCGAGTCCGGCCACGACCGCCTGTTCGCCGGAGGCGGCGATGACATCGCCCTGGGCGGCGGAGGCGACGACGTGATCTTCACCGGGCTCGGAAACGACATCGCCGAAGGCAACGGGGGCAACGACACCCTGAAGACCTCGGCCGGAGTGGATCAGGTCGACGGCGGCTCGGGTGACGATCGCATCACCAGCGGACCCGGGGATGACACCATCGCCGCCGGCCCGGGGGACGACTCGATAACGGCCGGGCCCGGCGCCGACACGGCCCACGGCGGTGCCGGGGCCGACGAGATCCATGGCGGCGACGGCGCCGACAATCTCACCGGCGGGAGCGACGACGACGACCTGTCCGGTTCCCTGGGCGACGATGTCCTCTCGGGTGGCAGCGGGGCCGATCACCTGCGCGGCGGCTTGGGCAACGACCAGTGCGACGGCGGCGTGGGGTTCGATACGGCGGAGTCCTGTCAGACGGAGGTGGGCATTCCTTAGCGCTTCGGCAGCCGGTACACTCCATTGCTACGCTCAGTGCGCGCGGATACCGCGCCTGGCCACTGTGGGTGGCATCACTTCGCCATTCATCCCCGTTCGTCAATCCCCTCATCTCAAGGAATCCTGCCCCTATGAAACGCCTCGCTCCTCTCGCTGTTGTCGCCCTGGTACTGGGGCTGTTTGCCCTGGTCAGCCCGGTCTCGGCCATGGAGATCTGTGCCGGCAAGACGGTGACCGTGGATCTCAACAAGGGGCAGAGTCCCACCAACGGCGATGACGTGGTCAAGGGCACGCCCGGTGACGACGTCATCAACGGGCTGGCCGGCGACGACAGCATCTGTGGAGAAGGCGGCGACGACCAGATCGAGGGTGGCCCCGGCAATGACACCCTCGACGGGGGCAATGGCAGCGACACCCTGAGCGGCTCCGACGGGAACGACACACTGCGCGGCAGCTTCCAGGGCGACACCCTCAGCGGCGGCCTCGGCAACGACAAGGTCGTCGGTGGCGGCGGCGTCGACACACTCAACGGCGACAACGGACACGACGAGATCATCGGCGGCCTCGGCGGCGACATCATCAACGGCGGCAACGGCAACGACATCATCAGTGCCAACGGTGGTCCCGACGTGATCAACGGCGGCAACGGCAACGACGACATCGACGGCGGCGGTGGTGACGACATCATCGAAGGTCGCAGCGGCGACGACCAGCTCAAGGGCGGCGCCGGCAATGGCGCCGACGACATCGACGGCGGCAAGGGCAGCGACACGATTCGCGGCGGTCAAGGCGATGACGTCCTGCGAGGCGGCAGCGAGGCCGACACGATGTACGGCGCCGAGGGCAACGACGACCTCGACGGTCAGGGCGGGCGCGACACCGTCTTCGGCGATGAGGGCGACGACACGGTCAAGGGCGGCGGCAGCGCCGACGCGGTCCACGGCGCCGAGGGCAACGACACGGTCAGCGGCAACGGCGGAAACGACAGCGTGTTCGGCGGCCGCGGCGACGACATGCTCGACGGTGGCAACGGCAACGACCAGGTCTTCGGCCTCGAGGACAAGGACATCCTCGTCGGCGGACCGGGCGACGACCTGCTCAACTCGGGCCGAGGCAACGACTCCGTGCAGGGCGACGCCGGCGACGACTCCATCAACGGCGGCATCGGCCGGGACATCCTCGACGGTGGCGACGGCGACGACCTGATCGAGGGCTCCCACGGCGTCGACACGATCGGCGGCGGTGCCGGCAACGACACCATCAGCGGCGGCGCCGGCAACGACGCCATGGACGGTGGCCCCGACACCGACAGCTGCAACGGCGGCAGCGGAACCGATACCGCCACCGCCGAGTGCGAGGTCAAGGTCAACGTCCCCTGAGCACGAAATGAGCTGCCGGCACCCCGCCTGACGAGCGCGCGGGTGCCGGCCGGTTTCGTGACGGTCGTTCAGCGCTTGTCGGCGCCGACCACCCACATGGCGAAGTATTGGGCGCCACCGCCGTAGGCGTGACCGAAGGCCCGCTCGGCCCCGGCGACCTGATGCTCCCCCGCCATCCCCCGAACCTGTAGGGCCGACTCGGCGAAGCGGATCATGCCCGAGGCACCGATGGGATTGGACGAGAGCACTCCGCCCGAGCAGTTCACCGGGAGATCACCGCCACTCAGCGTGGTTGCCCCTTCCTCGACCATGCGCCAGCCCTCACCATCGGCCGCGAAGCCCAGGCTCTCGAGCCACATCGGCTCGTACCAGCTGAAGGGCACGTACATCTCCACGGCGTCGATCTCGGCTCGCCGATCGGTGATCCCGGCCTGGGCGAAGACGTCGTCGGCACACTCCCGGCTGGCCTGCGGATTGACCTCGTTGCGGCCCGGGAAGTTGTTGGCCTCCGAGCGCATGGCCGTTCCGTGCACCCAGGCCACGGGTCCCGACGCTCCATCACCGGTCTCCTCGTCGCCCAACACCATGGCGCAGGCTCCGTCCGAGGATGGACAGGTCTCCGAATACCGAATCGGTTCCCACAGCATGGGCGACTCGACGACCTGATCGAACGTCAGATCGCTCTGGTGCAGGTGGGCGTACGGGTTCTTCAGGGCGTGCTGGCGGTCCTTGAACGCCACCATGCACCCGATGAGCTCGGGGGCACCGGTGGCTCGCATGTACTGGCCCATGATGGGGGCGAAGTAGCCCCCGGCGCCGGCGTTGATGGACACCGAGAAGGGCTGGGGCAGCGACAGCGCCCACGTGGCGTTGGACTCACTCTGCTTCTCGAAACCGAGGGTCAACACCCGCTGGTGGACACCGGACTGCACCAGGCTGGAGGCCACCAGCGCGGTCGAGCCGCCGACCGACCCGGCGGTGTGCACCCGCAGCATGGGCTTGCCCACGCAGCCCAGGGCCTCGGCCAGATACAGCTCGGGCATCATGACACCCTCGAAGAAGTCGGGGGCCTTGCCCAGCACCACCGCGTCGATGTCGTCCCAGGTCATGGCGGCGTCTTCGAGGGCCCGGTAGGCGGCCTCACGCACGAGACCGGCCATCGACTTGTCGCCGGCGGTCGACTGATACTTGGTCTGACCGACACCGACGACGGCACACTGTTGCTTGGCCATCATTCACCCTCCAGGACGCAGACCAGGTTCTGTTGCAGGAGTGGGCCGCTCGTGGCGTGGGCCACCGCCCGGTCGCCGTCACCCCGGGCGACCCGTCGTGCCGCTTCGGCGATGCGCATGAGCCCGGCCGCCATCATGGTGTGCCCGGCGAGTGCGCCCCCCGACGGATTGATGGCGGTGTCGCCGCCCAGCCCCAGCCCGGTCTCGATGAGATGCTCCTGGTGGGTGAACGGACCATGGAGCTCGGCCAGATCGACCTTGTCGGAGGCGACCCCTGCGCCGGCACCGGCCAGCGCCACCGACGGGGCCGTGGTCAGATCACGGGCGCTCAGGTTGTGGGCGTCGATGCGATGATCGATACCGCGGATCCAGACCGGCCGGTCGGCCAGCGACCGGGCCCGATCACCGGCAGCCAGGATCACGGCCACCCCACCGTCGGCCCCGGCGGGCAGATCGCTGGATCGCAGTGGATCGGCCACCACGGGGGCGGCCAGCATGTCGTCGACGCTGACCGCGCCCCGCCGAACCGCGTGGTCATTGCTCACCGCGTTGTTGTGGGACCGCGCTGCGATCTCGGCCATGCGCTGCTCGGTGATGGTCCCCGACTCCAGCATGAGCCGGGCCTGGAGAGCACCGAGGGCGAAGGCATCGGGCCACAGCGGCGCGACGTAGTACGGGTCGAGCTGGGTGGCCAGAACATCGCGCAACGATCCCGGCGAGGACTTGCCGTAGCTGTAGACCAGGGCGGTCTCGATCTCGCCCATCTGGAGCTTCACCCACGCCTCGTACAACGCCCACGCACCGTCCATCTCGACGTGGGACTCGGCGATGGGAGGGACGGCACCCACCGCGTCGAGGGTCATGACGAAGGAGAAGGCCTGGCCAGCGAGGAAGTCACTGCTTCCCGAGCAGGTGAAGCCGATCTCGTCCTGGGTGACGCCCGCCTCTTGCCGGGTGGCGTCGATGAGGTCGACCATGAGCTCGGGTTCGGTGATCTCGCTCAGCGCGGCGGCCTGGCGTTGGGCGCTGGCGACGATGGCCACATCGATCATGACGAGGCCTCCTTCTGGGCCTGGCGATAGGAGAAGCCCCGCGTACCGCTCTGCTCGAGGGGCAATGGGTCCTCGCCGGTCGGCTTCCAGTACAGGATGTTCTCGGCGGTACGGCCGAGCTGGTCGTCGGGCTTCCAGACCGCCTTCACACGCGTGCCGATCTCCACCTCACCCGTGGGCACGCCGGCCACCAGACCGATGAAGCCGATGTCGGCGCCATCGAGGAAGATCCACGCGCTCACGTAGGGGACCTCCAGGTCGTCGCGCCCGGGAATGGGCAGGCGGGTCACGCAGAACGAGCCCACATGGCCACGGTCGGGCAGCTCGACGAACTCGGTGCAGGGCACGCCGTGGCGGGGATCGATGCCGCGGGGCGGCACGAACACGGCCCCGTCGACCGGGGACTTCTGACCGAGGATCTTCTTGTCGGCATAGCCGGTGAGGTAGGTCACCGAGGTGGTGCCGGGGATGTAGTCGTACTCCAGCCGGATCGGTGTTCGGACGCTCTGCACCGGCTCGAAACCGGCGAGGCTGGGCGGCAACGACACGCTCCGGGCCAGCGCGGCGGGTGGGACGGAGGGATCGCTCATGATCCGGCCTCCTCGGGCACGAAGCCCTCCAGGTCGCTGATGTGGCCCTCCCGCTCGGCTCGCCACCGTGCGGTGACCCGCATCCCCGACGCCATCTCGGCCGACGAACCGACCAGGACCGCATGCAGCATCGGGGTGTCGGCTCCATCGAGGGTGATCAAGGCCAGCGCGTGCGGCTGGGACCAGGGTGACTGTGGTCGAGGCGGATCGACCCACGTCCACGAGACCACCTGACCCGACTGGCCCACTTCGACCATCTCGGTCAGGGGCGCACTGGTGGCCGGGTCGTACTCGACCGGTGGTACCAGGACGGTGCCGTCGGCCCGCTTGATCCCGCAGATGATCTGCTCTCGCAGGCCGGTGAGGAAGGCCCCGATGACCGGCCCCGTGGTGCGGGTGAACGGGTATTCGAGTACCAGGTCGGCCCGCAGGCGTTCTTCGGTCATGCCGGTGCTCCTCCTCCGGTGCGTCGGTGTTCGCCGACCGCACGTCCTCGATCCGTCATTCGGTCACCAGTGACAGCGTGGCCGCATCGCAGTCGATCTCGACCACCACACCGTCGGCCGGCTCGTCACCGGTGAAGGTCAGGTTCATCAACGCCGGGATGCGGAAGTCACGCGACACGATGGCCAGGTGGCTCTCGATGTCGCCCGAACGACAGAGGATGCCGGCCAGGTCGGCCTCGATGGGCGCCAGGAACGTGGCGCCGGCATCGTCGACCAGGGCGATCACATCGTCGGGCGCGTGGTCGTCGTCGAGCATGGCGATGACGTCATCGGGCGTGGAAAAACGACGCAGCCGACCCCGCACGGTCACTCCACTGAAGATCGACGCCCCCCGGGCGAGCTCGGTCACCGGTCGGCTCAGTCGAACTCGATGACCTGGCGAACCACGTCGGCGTCGCCCAGGGCGTGGAGGGCGTCGTTGACCTCACCGATCTTGATCCGACGGCTGATCATGCCCTCGAGATCGAGGCGCCCCGTCTTGTACAGGCGGAGGAAGCGGTTGAAATCGGTCCGAACATCGGCGCCGCCGTACATCGAGCCCACGAGGGTCTTCTCACCGAAGAACATCTCGAAGGCGCTGAGTTCGAACGTCTCCTCGGCCCGGCCCACGCCGACCACACACGCCGTCCCGCCTCGCCGAATGAGGTCGTAGGCCTGGCGCATCGTCACCGGGTTGCCGATGCACTCGAGCGCGAAGTCGAAGCCCTCGCCCCCCGTGATCTCGGTCTTGACGTCCTCGAGTTGGTCCGGCGTGACCCCGTGGGTGGCGCCGAAGGCCTTGGCCCGGTCGAGCTTGCCATCGTGGAGGTCGACGGCCACGATCTCAGCCGCACCGGCGATCCGGGCACCCTGGATGGCGGCGATGCCGACCCCGCCGGCACCGATCACCACCACCGAGGAACCCGGCGTGACCTTGGCCGTGTTGAGTGCCGCTCCGACACCGGTGGTGACGCCGCAGCCGATCAGCGCAGCCACGTCGAGGGGGACATCGGCGTCGATCTTGATGGCGGCGATGGAGGGAACGATGGTCTCCTCGGCGAACGTGCCACAGCCGGTCATCGAGCCGATGACCTCGTCGCCCTGGCGGAACTGCGGGTTCATGCTCATCATGATGAGCCCGTTCATGCAGAGCTGGGGCTGACCCCGACCGGTGCAGTAGGCACAGGTCCCGCACGGAGGCGAGAAGGCGATGATGACGTGGTCGCCGGGCGACACGTGGGTCACGCCGTCGCCGACGTCGGTGACGATGCCCGCTCCTTCGTGGCCGAGCACGGCCGGGGGAGCCTGCGGGATCGTGCCGTTCATGGCCGATAGATCACTGTGACAGACCCCGCTGTGCGTCACCTTCACCTTCACGTCACCGGGGCCGACATCACGCAGCGTGATGTCGTCGGAGACCTCGAGGTTCTCGGTGGGCACGGAGCGCATGACGGCGGCGAGCATGAGGGGTTCCCTTTCTGATGCCGGTCTCTGGTGAGGCAGCGCCCCGCACGATAGTGGAACCGGTTCTCCTTACCGAAAACGAGCACCGGCAACCGGCTCCGAACCCGTTGCAGGTGGGCAAGCGGGCGGGGATCAGCTAGACACCGGGGCCATGCGTGTGAGGGACATGGCCACCGGCGACGTCAACGAGCTGATCGCCTTCTGGGACCGGCTGACGTTCGAGAACTCCCGGCGGCGAACCGGCCTCACGTCGGGGCTGATCCCGGTACGCGAGTACATCGCCGCCGCGGGCATCGAGTCCTGGCTCCGTTGGCCGGCGATCCTCGACCAGATCGATCAGGCCGTCGGCGCGGCCGAGCTGGGCGCGATGGTGCGGGGCCCAGGCACCTCCACCACCAACGCCCACCCGTTCGCCTTGGCGGTCATCCCCTTCGGCGGCTGGCGAACCGTCGATGCGATGGCCGAGCACGGGCTGATCACCCAGGTCGACGACGTGGAGGACCGCGTCCGCACCGTGCTCGACTTCTGGGTCCGGTTCGTCGAACCGTGGCGGGGCGATGGCTTCCGGAGCTGCTGGGACGCGGCCAATACCCTCCGGACCTGCGATCCCCACCACATCGACACGCTGTACGAAGCCGCAGTGCCGGTGCGAACGGAGGACCAGAACCGACGGGCCCGCCGCTTCGTGGCCGGCCTCCAGCAGTACCTGTTCCTGTTGTACCTGGACACGCGGTTGGGAACAGGCGACAGCGGCCCCTACCCGCTGCCCAACGGGCGTCACATGATCGTCCGCGAGTTCTCGGCATTGGCGCAGAGCTGGATCCCCTGGAGCCATGTCGCGGCCGACGTGGCCTACCAGAACATCGTCGTGGGGCTGGTGTTCCGGCCGGGCGTGCACAACCAGGTCAACGACCTGTCGTCGACCTTCTCCATCCCGGCCGACAACCTCGAGTACCTCGAAGCCCTGTCGGTGTTCGCGTCGCACCCCGACGGCACGCTCGAACCCATCGGCGACGACGAGTTGGAATCCATCTCGGCCGCCGTCCGCCAGGCCCAGGCCGATGCCTACCGGCTGATGAACACCTGGACCACCGCCGAGAAGGTCCACAATGGCGCCCACGTGTACTTCCGGGGTCT
>JAOUEE010000094.1 GCA_029858875.1 Acidimicrobiia bacterium | reverse complement strand
CGAATCGGCGGCATCAGTCACCCGAAGCGGCTCGAGGTGATCCGAACCACCAATGGGGATCTTCAGACGATGATGGGTCGAGGAAGTGCCCAGCCCTGCTCACGCCATAGTGCTGACCGGATCAATGGGCCCGGTTGTTGCCCACAGTGCGTGGTCGACACTCGACCCTCGGTGAGATTCGCCACAGAACGCGATGGGAGCCGCCTCCTTCGCCGTCGTCGCACTGATTCTGCCGGCGAGCCAAGCGGTCGCCACGCCTCGACAAGATCGGCGACGGCGGTCTCGGTGAGGTGGCGAGCATCAGCCAGTCGGTGCACAGGGGTGGTCTCCCAGCGCCATCAGGTGACCGGTCCAACGACAGCGAATGACTCTGCGCACAGCGCTCGCTCCGCTCCCCCAGTTTCAGGGGTCTTCCGCGCGGTAGCACAGCGCTCAGTACGACCTCACTCGTAATGAACCGTTCAGGAGTTCAATTCTCCTCTCGGGCTCAGCTGTCTCGTGTCTTGTGTGGTCATCCTGTGCAGTGATCGCGACATCGAGCGGGTCGGCGATCAAAGAGGGACTGGGTTGAACGATCTGATGCCCGGCTACCAGGCGCTGGCATCGATGTCGAGGGCGACGAGCTCGACGGCGCCGTCGGGCGCGAGCGGTGCGATGACGGTGTACGCCCTTACGAGCTTGCCGGTTGCGATCAGGACGCGGTAGTCGGGTCGCCCAGGGATGAGTTGAGGCAGTTCGTCGAACCGATTCGCGAAGGTGTCACTGATCTCGAGGAGCTCGAAGGTCTGGAAGTCGGTTCTCGAAGGCTCGCCATGGGGGCCTCGATCCAAACCAAGCTGTCGATCGAGGTCCTCGAACACGTGGGACGTCGCCCTGACTTCGCGCCGCTCCGCGGTCACTTCTGGGGTTGTTCAGTCCGCTCGATGTGTTCGAGGGTGCGAGCGCGAGCGCGTTCGATCAGGGGTCCGAGTTCTGGTGGAGCTTCGTCGAGATCCCAGACAATGCTGGCCTCGAACAGCGCGTGCCGGTCGGCGGGTGTCATCTGCTCCAGCTCGGCGGCGGTCCACACCTTGCGACTCGTCATTTCACGAGCATACAGATGCGCAGTGACACGCTCGGTCGACCGACGATCGGGTGGCCGCCCGACGCCGCCGGCTGCCGTGTGTCAGTCATTGGCATGGACCGTACCGGTGCCGTGCGCTGCAGCGAAGTTGGGATTCGCGAGCGCCGACCCTCCCTCCATTTGCGGCTGGATGAGCTGGGATGCGGCGACCATCCGGATCGGTGACGAGGGCGACCGGTTCGACGACAGCGGACAACTCTGCGCACAGCGCTCGTCGACGGCCCCATCCATCAGTGTGATTCCAGCCCGTAGCGCAGCGCTCCGTGCGACTTCACTCGTAGCGAATGGGTCAGGAGTTCAATTCTCCTCGACTCCTCGGAGCGACCGGCCGCGGGCCGCGTCCGCCGCCTGAGCGCAGACCGCGAGCATCACCCCTGCGGCGCGCTCCACTCGATGTGCAACACCGGCGCAGCGGTGGCCTTGCCGTCGTGGGACTCGGCGACGCGTTGGCCATCGCCCGTCACGATGAAGACCATCGAGTTCCCGCTCCTCCAGCCGAAACGGCCCACCAGCTCCTGGACGACGGTGGCCAGATTCGGTGTCCGCTGCTGGGCGCCGCTGGCGCCGACGATCGTCCACGGCTCGGGTTCCCACGACACTGCGGCCACCGTGGTCTCTCGGTTCGAGATGTTCTGATCGGCGGCCACGAACGCCGAGGCGTTGTCGACGGCCTGCCCTCGGATCTCGAGCACGGCGGGGGCGGATCCCGTCTCGTCGACGGTGAACTGGAGGTGGGCATCGACGATGGTCGCGCCGGCCGGTATGTCGAGACCGGTGAATCGCAGGCCGACCTCCTGCGCCGAGCCCTCGTGGCCCAACTCGAGGTCACTGCTGCCGGTCGAAACGCTGCCCGAAGAGACCTCCTCCTCGGCGTCGTCGTCGCTGGTGCTCACCTGGCGGGTCAGCGAGTTGCCCGTGGTGGGCGTCGGTGGGTCGTTCGTGGTCACGATGTCGCAGTCGACGCCGGTCCTGATGCAGTGATCGAACAGGAAGTCGAGGCGGTCTTGATCCCAGCCGTTCATGAAATCGGCGTGGAGCGTGTTGATCGATCCGCTCGCGAGGGTCACGGTATCTCCGACCGGGTACTGGTCGTCCCAACGCAGCTTCAGCACCAGGTAGGGAAGCGACACGGGATGGGCGGCGTCGCAGACGTAGACGCCGTCGATCCTCTCGGAGTACGCCATGTGGCTCTTGTGGTCGGGTGCGTCGAGGTTGACGCCGTCCCAGCAGTCGGGGAACCGGATGTGGGCCTCCAATCCCTTGGACGTGGGCGAACAGGTCGGGACGTAGTCGAGCTTGCTCATGTCGGTGCCGTCGCAGCCCCAGTACACGATGCTGGTGTCCTGGGGGCCCTGGGCGGCGCCGTTGCCGGCGATGATCCTGAGTCCGGCAGGCCACGCCTGGATGCCGTCGAGCGGCTTTTTCAGGCTCCGCTGCGTGTAGTAGGCCGCCAGGTGCGGGGCCGGGGCCCGAACGCCGTCGAAATACACGGTGGGATGCCAGTACGCCGATGAGTCGGCGGAGTCACCGCACTCGGTGGGTGTTCCGATCAGGGACTCGGGGGTGCTGTTGGGATCGGTGAGCGTACTTCCGTAGAACTCGTGCTGATGCCCGGCCGGAGCCTGACCGGGGAACACGATCGGATCGAACTGGCCGCTGTGGCTGACCGGGCCACACTGCAGGATGAAGCGGGTCGGATCCGAGGGATCGGGCAGAGGATCGGGGTCGGGGACGGGGGCGGTGACCGTGACCCCGACCGTGGCCTCGCCGCGGGCGCCGACCGTGTCGGAGACGGCGGCGGTGACGGTGTGGGTGCCGACGCTGAGATCGGCCGTCACGCTCCCGCCGGTGCCGACGTGGCCGTCGAGGTTCGACGTCCACACCACGGAGCTGGTCAGATCGCCGTCTTCGGGGTCGATGGCGGTGCCGACGAAGGTGACCGGATCGCCGTCCACCA
The DNA here is from genome assembly GCA_029858875.1 of Acidimicrobiia bacterium. GTDB lineage: Bacteria > Actinomycetota > Acidimicrobiia > Acidimicrobiales > SHLQ01 > JAOUEE01. The sequence goes on along the minus strand of JAOUEE010000094.1, from coordinate 9,014 downwards.
CGGTGGCGTCGTTCGTCGGCTGGTCGATCGACACCACCGGCGACAGGTTTCCGGTCGCGGTCGTCTCGTACTCGACGTGCAGCAGCGGCGCCGCGTCGGCGTCACCGTTGTACGACTCCGCCGTGCGGGTACCCCGACCGGTGACGATCATCACGACCGCGTTGCCGGCCTCCCAGCCGGGCCGATCGACGATCTTCTGGACGATCGACGTCAGGTCAGGCGTCCGCTGCGCCGCCCCGGCGTCGCCGGGGTCGACCCACGGAGTTGGCTTCCAGTACACCGCAGCCGCGACTCGCGGCCGAGAAGAGACGTCGGCACTGGACCGGCCGAAGCCGGCCGGGTCGTCGGCCGCCTGTCCCCACAGCAGCAACTCGGCCACATCGTCGTCCTTCTCGTCGACGGTGAACTGGATGTGGGCCGCGGTGACGACGGCGCCGGGCGGTACGTCGAGCTCCGCGAACCGCATGCCGACCAGCTGGGCCCCCCGGTCGTCCACCAGCTCGAGGTCACTGCTACTCCTCGACATCCGCCCCGATGAGCTCTCCTCGGCATCGTCGTTGCCCGCACTCACCCGGACATCGACGGTCGCCGTCGCCGTGCCGGCCTCGGCCGGTCGCGAGCCGGCCGTGCTCACCGCGAGCACGGCCATCGCCGTCAGGAGAGTGGGCAACGCCAGCGAAGCGATGGTCAGCAACCGCGTACGGAAGTTCATGGAAACACCCCAGGGAGAGACTCAGAATCCATCGGCTGTGGACGGGAACCCATGAGAGGTCACCGCTACCGATGGACAACTCGTTCCACATCCTTCGACACCATGTCGGTGATACTGAAGGGGAGGTTGCCACTGGAGCGGCGATCGACACGATGAAGACGGCCACGGTGAAGCCGGCTCACACCGGCGCGCCGCGCTCAGCGTGCGCGGCAACGAGAATCGTCCTCGTCGCGAACCAGCACCCGGCCCAAGTTGTCCGGGCCCGGGTTGTCCCGATCGGTGGCGTCGCGCCGTGCGACCGCACGCCTGCACCTCGCTCGCGGTGAACCGGTCGCTGTGAACGTCACTCGCGGTGAACAGGCCAAGGGGTTCGATGCTTGACTCGGGCCCGAGCTCGAGCCGGCATGATGCGTGGGCCGCCACGATGGTGCCCCGAGCGGTGGGCGGCGGTGGTCGGCTAGGGGGGCTGGAGGGTCCAGGTGCCGTCGGCGGTGCGGACCAGCTTCCAGTGGTCGTCGTGGACGAGGTGGTGATGGTGGCGGCACAAGAGCAACAGGTTGTCGATGTCGGTGGGGCCGCGGCCTGGTGGTTGCCAGGCCACGATGTGGTGGGCTTCGCACATCGACGGCTCGGCTCCGCAGATGCCACAGCCGCTGTCGCGTGCGATCAGGGCCCGCCATTGGCCGTCGGTGGCCAGGCGGGTCCGGCGGCCCAGCCACAACGGGTCTCCCTGCGAAGACAACACCAGGGCGACGAGATCGGATCCACAGGCCAGGTGTTCGATGGTATGGGCCGGCAGCGGTGTGCCGTCGACGAGGTGTCCGTCGGTGATCTCGCCGTTGGTCGCGTGGATCAGCACCAGCATCTGATTGCCGACCGGCGGCCGGGGCCGGGCGAGGCCAGCGCGACGGTCGCCCACCAGCAGTTCGGTGAGGGCATCGGCGCGACGTTGGGGGGAGGTCCGCACCTGGTCGGCCCTTCCCCGACCACCGTCGAGACGAAACAACCGATCAGCCTCGGCACCGATGGCTTGGGAGATCTGGCGGCCGGTCACGGGATCGAACTCGCCGTGGAGCACCGTCATGCCCTGGTCGTTCTCGAAGATCGACAGGCGCCGGGCAGCGCGCCGGCGCCGATGCCGCGCCTCGATGTCGCCTTGACGCTGATGGCGCCGGCTCCACTGCCGCGCTTCGCGGGCATGGAGATCGGCCGGGCACCGACGGGCCCGATCGACCAGATCAGAAGCCAGGACCGCCTCGACCGATGTCTCCTCCACGACCCGACCCAGCGTGTCGACGTGCTCGACCGACAGCGTCCCCTGCGCCAACGCATCGGCGGCCGAGGGCAGGCTCTGCAACGTCTCGGCCCGCCGAGCTCGCCGATCGGCCTCGCGCTGGGAGCACCGGCCCACCGAACGGGCCACCGCGGCCGCCGGCGCGCCATCGTCGTCGAGCTCATCGACCGCCGCCAACAGACGCGCCTCACACGCATCGACCCCAGCCCGCAAACGAGCAAGGCCACCGAGCTGGTCACACAGACCCGACCGGTCGGCCGCCACCGGCATCGCCTCGAGATCACCGATCCAGCCCTCGAACACGACACACCTCCTACCTGGGGGTGAACTTCGACTGAGGACCGGGGTGACGGCACCGGCGACCGTTGCCACCAAACCTACCGACATGGTCTGACATCGAAGGGTCCAGGGAACCCCACCACCGAGCACTCGCCCGGACGCTGCGGATTTCCGTCGTCGGTGTCGATGCCACCCGTCCAGACCGAACAAGCTCGGCCTCGAGTGCACCGGCCCGGCTCCTGGGCGGCGGGGTCGGTGTTCAGGCGTCCATGACCTCGACTTGGAAGCGGCCGAGCAACTCGTCGCGCCGGTCGGGATCCACCAGGAAGTCGGGGATGACCAGCTCGGACACACCAGCGCTGGCGTAGTCGGCAACGGCTCGGCGCAACTGGTCGACCGTGCCGACCAGGCCGCCGCGGTGAGCGAGGGCGTCGCGCATCGGACCAGCCTCGTCGTCGGTGTCGCAGATGTGGACGAAGGCGGCCACGGTGATGCGGATGTCGTCGACGTCGCGATCGATCTCGTCGCACCATCGTCTCAGCACCGCTTTGGCCCCCGGCACCTCGTCGGCCAGTGCCCAGGCGTTCCACTCGTCGGCGAACCGGGCGACGGTGCGCAGGGTCCGCCGCTCACCCCGCCCGGCGACCAGAAGGGGCAGCCGCTCCTGAACCGGTTTCGGTTCACACGGTGCGTCGTCGAGACGGTAGTACTCGCCGTCGAAGGAGGTGCGGTCCTCGTGCAGCAGGCCGGAGATGACGTGGCACGCCTCCTCCAGCCGGTCCGATCGCTCGGCCGGCGATCCCAGGTCGAGGCCGTAGTGGCGGTGTTCGTTCAGCTGCCAACCCGCGCCGAGTCCGAGTACGAAACGCCCACCGGATATGTGGTCGATGGTGGCCGCCATCTTCGCCACCACGGCGGGATGGCGATAGGTCGTGCCCGCCACCATGGCGCCGACCCGCACTCTCGGCACCGACGCGGCGATGGCGGCCTGCAGGGTCCACGCCTCGTGCACCGGCCCCAGCTCGGCGTCCGATGACGCCGCGTCGCCCACGTCGGGCATGAAATGGTCGGGGACCCACACGCCGTGCCAACCTTGGGTCTCGGCCCAGCGGCAGCCGTCGACGATGTCGGTCCACGATCGGGCCGACGAAGCCCAGTACGAGATGTCCATGGCCGGACCGTAGTGGCCTCGAGCGCGGCATCGCCGTTGAGCGTGTCGACGGCGCCATCACCATTGAGCACATGGACTCCGTCATTCCCATTCAGGACGTCGTTCGCGCCTGCGCCACGCACGCGTCATCGCCTGGACCGCCCGCGGTGGTGTCGACCCCAGCAGGACTGGCTCGTGGAGCCCTCCGTGCGCTCGGGGCCCTTCGCCGAGGGCACACCAGCGGTGAGTCGCGACCGCGACGATCAGCCCGATACCCAGCCCGCGGATGCCGCCGACGGTCGCGTTGGATGGGTCGGAGATGAGGATGACCACCAGCTCCGGTGGCTCCCTGCGCCGGTCGCCGGTGACCGCCAGCTCCACGGTCTTCGTGGTCTCGCCCGGATCGAAGGATCCGGCCGCACCGAGGTCGATCGAGGACCGGCGCGGTCCGCACGGCCAGGCGAGCCGGTTGCTGCTGCGGCCGCCCGCTGAACGCGCGTGAACCCAACGGCACACGGTGGCACCGACCAGGGAAATGGTCCACACCGCATCGACGGCGACGCCGACAGCTCACCCGACGAGGTGTGGAGCCCACGGGCTCGGCTCGCGCCTCGGGTCCGGTGCAACCCGGGTTCGGTCGCGATGCTGCGTGCTGCGTAGGCTCGACAGACCGAAGTCATTGTGGAAGGACCGCGACGTGACCGAACATCCTGCCCGTAGGGGCCGGTACCTGCTGGCGCTGGCGCTCGTCTTCGCCGTGATCGCCGCCGCCTGCTCCAGCGACGGCGACGGCAGTGGCGACTCGGCACCCGAGCCGGAATCATCGACCAGCTCGACCGCAGCGGCCACCCAGACAACCGCATCGGGAACCCCGGGTCAGACCATCACCGAAGACCGGGCTCACTACATCCTCCCGCCCGGCAACTACGGCGGCATCCCCACCAACGACGATTCGCTCGACCAGTTGCCGCTGTACGACGGCCTCACGCCCTTGCGAGGCGATGTCACCGACGCCGATATCGATCAGTACTTCCTGCCCCAGAACTTCGAACCGGTGGGCGAGACCAGCGTGGAGGAGACCGGCCGTGAGGGTCTGGAGATTCTCTACGACGAGTACGGGATCCCCCACATCACGGGTGAGACCCGAGAGGACGTGGCGTTCGGCGCCGGCTGGGTGACCGGCCGTGACCGGAGCATCCTCCTCGACTTCGGGCGCGGTCCTGCCCGCGCCGCGGTGGCCGACATCCCCGGAATCGACGCCTTCTCCCTGGTCACCAGCGCGACCTCCTATGTACCCAGCGCCGCGGTCGAGCAGATGGTGACCGACCAGATCCAGCTGATCCTCGACACCTACGCCGAGGAGGGCGAGGAGATCATCAGCGATGCCCAGGCCTACGCCGACGGGGTCAACGCCTACTGGGAAGCCAACGACCCCGGGAAGGAACCGGCGACGGTCAACGACGTGATCGCCACCACGGCCTTCATCGGATCGATCTTCGGCGCCGGTGGCGGCTCGGAGGCGGCCAACGCCGAGTTCCTCTCCGCCCTGCAGAGCCGTCTCGGCGACGAGCAGGGTCGGCTGGCCTGGGACGACCTGATGCAGACCGACGACCCCGAGGCGCCGACGACGATCGAAGAGACCTTCGACTACGGCACCTTCACCGGCGGCGACGTGGTCGGCTCCGCCGTCATCGACGATGGGTCGATCATCTCCCTCGATCCCCGCGAACCGACCGAGGGGTCGGCTCCCGTGGTGGGGGTCAGCTTCGCCTACGAGGCGGCCGGCGACCCGCCCGCCCGGCAGGCGTCCAACTGGCTGACCGTCAACCCCGACGAGTCGGTCAACGGCACCACGCTGGCCGTGATGGGTCCCCAGCTCGGCTACTACTACCCCGAGATCGTCATGCAGATGCACCTGAGCGGCCCGGGCATCGAGGCCCAGGGGGCTGCCGTTCCCGGCCTGGCCATGTACCTCCTCATCGGGCGCACCCAGGACTACGCGTGGAGCCTGACCTCGGCCAACCAGGACGTGCGCGACGTGTTCGTCGAAGTGCTGTGTGAGCCCGACGGATCACCGCCCACCCGAGAGTCCGGCTCCTACCTCCACGACGGTGCGTGCACCCCGTTCGAGTCCTTCGACGCGGGCACGCTGGGCGGTGTGCCCATCACCTACCCGGTGTCGGTGCACGGTAACGTGATCGGAACAGCCACCTCCGAGGGCGCACCGGTCGCCCTCACCCGGCAACGCTCGACGTTCGGACGAGACGGTCTCAACCTGGGCGCCCTCAAGGACATGACCGAGGGCGACGCGGCCACGGTGGAGGACTTCTGGGAGGTCGCCAACCAGTTCGGGTTCACGTTCAACTGGGGTTACGCCAACCGTGAGGACATCGGCTACTTCGCCTCGGGGTACCTCCCGGTGCGGGCCGAGGGCCTCGACCGCCGCCTCCCCACATTGGGCACGGGCGAGTACGAGTGGCAGGACTTCCTGTCCCAGGACGAGCATCCCCACGCCGACGGGCACCCCTCCGGTCGCCTGTTGAACTGGAACAACCAGTCGGCGCCCGGTTGGATGCACGGCGACGGCAACCAGTACGGCTCGTGGCACCGGGTCGAGAACTTCGACCAGTGGCCCGAGCAGGCCACTCTGGCCGACGTCGTATCGGTGATGAACCGGGCCGCCACCGAGGACACGCTGGCCCCGGTGTGGCCGGTCGTGAGCGAGGTCCTGGCCGCCGGTGAGGCGCCGTCGGAGCTCGCCGCGCAGACAGTGGAGATCCTCGACACCTGGGTGGCCGACGACGCTCCCCTGCTCGACGCCGACGAGGACGGCGACTGGGACGAACCCGGTGCCCTGCTCATGGGCGAGCTGTTCGGTCCGATCCTCGAAGCCGCGCTCGACCCGGTGTTCGAATCGGTGCGGGCCGACGACATCGAGCTGCGGGGCATCGAGGAGGCCAGCATGCTCGACAAGGACTTGCGCACGCTGCTCGGGCAGAGCGTGGAGGGGGCCTTCAACCTGCAGTACTGCGGCCTCGGTGACCTCGACGAGTGCGCCGCCTCGCTGTGGGCCGCCATCGACGTTCGAGCGGGCGAGCTCGCCGGCGAACTGGGTGACGACCCCACGACGTGGCGGCGCGAGGGCCTGCGCTCGGACTTCGTCCCGGGCCTGATCGACACCGACTTCCGGTCCACCAACCGCCCCACCTACCAACAGGTGCTGGAGTTCGCCCCACCGAGCTGAGCAGGCCGAGAGGCGCCATCGGACACCATCGCGTCGGGGCGGAGCGGTTCGCGACGCCGCGGGCGCACTCGAGTCAGCAAGGACCGCGTCGAGTGGCGCCTCGCTCGTCGGACCAGGAACGAGCGCGCCAGGACCGGCCCTCGGCGAGCGACGGTCAGCAGGGCACCCGCAGCCCGCCGTCGATCTGCTGACCGTCCGAATCGACATCGATCGCCCTCGACGCCGAGGCATTCCGCCCAGATCTGCGAAGCGCAGATGGCTGCACGCCATATGGCTCTGGATTCGCCTCGCTGAGGGGTCGAGGTGATTCGTGGTCGCACCGTCGGTTCTCGATGCACTCGCAGCGAGGCACCCTGACGATGGAGCAGGACGACGAGCTGCCCTGGTCCGGGTCGGCCGAGGCGTTCCGGGCGATGTCCGGCTCGGGGACGACCGCGCACCGACCGGTCCTCCCGTCAGCGACGAGGGGGATGCGGCTCAACGACCGTCTTGATGGACGCCTGGTCACCCACTGATGACCCGACTTCTCGTCGTGCGGGCCGCCGCTCGTCAGATCCGATCGGGGCCGCACCGCGCCGACACGGCACGGTGACCGTGTCGGCGCGACATGTCTCAGGGCACGCCGCTGACGAACTCGCACGTGTTGGCGGTGTCGATCCCGTTGCCACCCTTGCAGTCGTCGGTGCCGGTGCCGCCGCTCAGCTTGTCGTCACCGTTCTGGCCGGCCACCGTGTCGTCGCCGCCGCCGCCCCGGGCGTCGTCCCTGCCCTGACCACCATTGACCTCGTCACGGCCGGCGTTGCCGTTGACCGTGTCGTTGCCGGTGGCGCCGCGCAGCAGGTCGTCGCCGCCGCCGCCCTTCAGGTCGTCGAACCCGTTGCTGCCGGTAAGGAAGTCGTCGCCGCCGCCACCCAGGATGAGGTCGAAGCCCTGCTTGCCGTCGAGGTAGTCGGCGCCGCCATTACCCGACATGGTGTCGTTGCCGTTGCCGCCGAGGATGAGGTCGTCGCCCACACCACCGGACAGGTCGTCCTGACCGCTGCCGCCGCAGATGGTGTCGTTGCCGCCGCGCCCTCCGTAGGAGTCGAATCCCTTTCCGAGGTTCACCGTGTCGCCGCCCGACGTGCCCTCGAAGGTGTCGCTGTACGACGTCCCCACCTGCGTGAGCATCTCGCCGTTGCAGTCGAGGCTGGTGAAGATCTGGAACCGGTTGTTGGTCTGCTCACCCACCCAGAACGTGCTTCCCGACGGGTCGGCCACGATGGCCTGCGGGTTGTTGAGCTCGCCCAGCGCACTACCGGACGTGTCGAAGGCACCGACGAAGGCCCCGGCTGTGGTCCAGATGCTCACCTCGTCGCCCGCGAAGTCGGCGATGAACAGGTTGCCCATCGCGTCGGCGTCGATGGCCGCCGGGTTGCCGCCGGTGGCGATGGTGCGCAGCCAGTTCCCGTCGGTGTCGAACACCGGCACACGGTTGTTGAACCAGTCACCGAGGAAGAGCTCACCACCCGAAGTCGTGAGGAAGTCGGTGTTGCAACCCGGATTGATGGCCGTACCCGAGTCCGAGCCGTTGAACGTGTCGATGAACGAACCGTTCTTGGTGAAGATCCGTACGTCGTCCGTGACCTCCCCGCTGATGAAGACCCGATCGCCGATCACCTCGACCGCGCAGGGGTTGTCGAGGCCGCCACCGCTGATGTTGCGCAGGTGATTGCCGTCGGTGTCGAACACCTGCACCCGGTCGTTGACGTAATCAGCGATGAAGGCCTCGCCATCGGAGATGGCGATGCCGTTGGCGCCGTTGAACTGGCCGTCGCCCGAGCCGGCGCTGCCGAACGAATCCACCACGTTGCCGGCGTGGTCGTAGATGAGGACCTGCGAGTTCTCGGATGCCCACAGGTGCCCGGTACCGGGATCGAGCTCGAGCCCGAGCGGCGAGTTGACGAAGGGCCGGGATCCGACCGGGTAGAACCCCGGGATGACGGCCCGGCCGTCGATACCATCGGCGGCCGCCGCCCGCGAGGACGTCGCCGGTTCGTCGGTGCCGTCGTCGGACGAGGCGGCCGGGGCCAGCCCCAGCATCAGTGTCGCCGCTGCCGCGGCCGCCGCAACCAGGCGGAGGAGCCGAAACCGTCGGGGATCGGTCATGGGAAGAACCTCAGTTTCTGTGGCGTTCTCGTGCGCGGCTGCGACCCTACACCCCGACCTGTGGCTGTCAACGAGCCTCGTCGTCGAGGCTCGGACCCACCACACCGACGCCACGTTGGCCGAGCATCGTGGCCTGGTCGGCCTGCGCCACAGCCCGGGCGGGCAGCTACCGGAGCGTGAACACCGA
>JAOUEE010000424.1 GCA_029858875.1 Acidimicrobiia bacterium | reverse complement strand
CAGCACGTGGCTCCACCGGGTGCCCAACACCCGGTTCAGCAGCACGTCCAGGGGCCCGGTGAGGGGGAAACCGGTCTCGACGTTGTGGGCCACCTGGTCGACGGCATCGGGATCGACACCCAGGTCGAACCAACCAAGACCCAACGGATCTCGGATCTCGGTGGCCAGCACATCGCGCATGCTGCGCCCGGTGGCGCGCCGGGTGACCGTCTCCATCACGAACCCGCCGATCACGGCGTGATAGGCGGGAGCGCCGCCGGGTGCCGATTCGGGTTCCAGCTCGCACAGCATCGCCTCGATCTGTTCGTGGTCGGCCAAAAGGTCCAGATCGAAGGCGAACTCGGGCAGGGTGGCCACGCCTGATCGGTGGGTCAGCACCTGCCGGATGGTGATGTCGCCCTTGCCGTGCCTGTCGAAGCCGGGCACGTGCTCGCTGACCCGGTCGTCCAGGGTGAGCGACCCCAGCTCTTCCAGCTTGTGCATGACCATGGCACTCACCGCCTTGGCCGCCGAGAACAGGTTGACCGGCGTATCCAGGTTCATGGGCACCGCCAGGTCCGGATCGAACCGATGCCCCGGCCGGTTGCCGCGGGCGTGGCCCAGCGCCCGGTCGAGCACCACCTCGCCCCGGTGGCGGATGCACACCTGGATGCCCGGATGCATCCCGGTGCGGTACAGCGCCTCCACCCCTTCCCAGATCGGCGCGATCACGGCAGGATCGCCCGTCTCGGCGCCCCGCAGTGTGATCGCTTCGAGATCCGCTGGGACATGGGTACGGCGGGCGATGGTGTCGCCCAGTTGATCGATCAGTGAACGGGCCACCGCACACCTCCCCGAGCCACGAGGCTGCCCGATGGTCCAACCGGCAGCAAGGGCGGAACGTCCCGATCGCTCAGGGCATCTGGGCGCAGGTCGTCCACGCGCCGCCCGCTTCGGTGGAGGCCATCGTCGCCTGCACGAAGGCCACACCGAGTGCGCCGTCCTCGGCATCAGGGAAGTGCACGGCCAGCGGGTCGGGGTCGACGCCGGACCGGCGGGCCGCGATGACCTCGGCGGCATCGGCGTAGAGGTTGGCGAACCCCTCGTGGAACCCCTCGGGGTGACCGGCCACGATGCGGCTGGCCCGCGCCGCCAGCGGCAGCGTGCCCGGACCGTTGGGCGTGCGCAGCTCGGCCGGGGCGTCCAGCGGCTTGAACACCAACGACGTCGGATGCTCCTGCTCCCACTCCAGGCTGCCCAGCGATCCCGACACCCGGATCCGCAGGCAGTTCTCCACGCCGGCCGCGGCCTGGGTCACCCAGAAGCTGCCCCGGGCACCGTTGTCGAGCCGGAGCAGTGCGCCGGCGTAGTCGTGCACCGTCCCGCCCGGCATGATGGTGCCGACCTCCGCCGCCACCTCGGCCACCTCGTGGCCGGTGATGAAGCGGAGCAGGTTGTGGGCGTGGGTACCGATGTCGCCCATCACCAGCGACGGCCCGCCTCGGACCGGGTCGTACCGCCACGGCAGTTCCTCGCCATCGGTGAAGGCGGTGGGTCTGGCCTTGCCTCCCTGGACATACTCCACCTGCACCAGTCGGATCTCACCCAGCATCCCCTCCGACACCATGGCCCGAGCCTGGCGCACCATCGGATAGCCCGTGTAGTTGTGGGTGAGACAGCACACCAGCCCGGTGACCCGCACGGCGTCCAACACCTCGAGCGCTTCGTCCAGGGTGTTGGTCAGGGGCTTGTCGATGATCAGGTCGAAGCCGGCGTCGAGGGCGGCCAGGGCCAGGGGATGGTGCGAGTCGTTCGGCGTCATCACCGCCACCACGTCGGCGCCGTCGGGACGGGCCGCCTCGGCCTCGATCAGCTCGACCCCACTGCCGTAGCTGCGGGCCGGATCGAGATCCAGCTCGAAGCATGCCTGTCGCGACCGATCGGGATCCGACGACAACGCGCCGGCCACCAGGTCGTAACGGTCGTCCAGGCGGGCCGCGGCCCGATGCATGGCGCCGATGAAACTGCCCGGTCCACCGCCGACCACGGCCAGGCGCAGCCGCCGGCCCAACATGTCGATCACCGGGTTCTCGCTCACTGGGCACTCCTCGGGGTCGTGGTGCCCGCACCCTATGTCAGCGAACCGCGTGGTTCCCCACCTCAGGGGCCGACCGAACCGTCGAAATGTCGCCCGGCCAATTCCCACGCGGCCTGACCGGCCTGGGCGCCCATGTCACGCCCGGGGAAGTCGTCTGCTGGCGGGTGGATGCCCCCGAACAGGCGCGACTCGCCGGCCTGGTCGGCCGCATCGACGTACCTGGCCCACTGCAGCACGACGTCGGTGTCGGGACCGGCTTCGAACTCGAGTGACCCGGCCGGCACCGTCCACTCCCCCAGCCCCCCGGGGAAGTACGGGCTGCCGGTGATGGCCGTCAGCACCTCGGCTGCGGCTCGGCTGAACGTGCTGTGACCCGACACGTACCCGGCGAAAGCAGGCGTGACGAACGTGGGCAGCTGATAGGGCACCCAGTTGACCGCGAGGATCCAGCCCACACCGCGCTCGTCGGTGTCGGGATCGACAGCCGGTCCTTGCCACGACCGCACCGCGATCGCGCCGATCTGGTCGGCGAGGTGGGCATGGCGTCGTCCGGGGCCACTCGACTCCTCGGTGATCACCTCCACCAGCCCTTCCTCCAAGGGAAGGCCGTCGGGGTGGTACGACGGCCCCGCCGGATCGCTCGACTGCCCGAGCCCGCCCATGTAGCGGATCATGGATATGGGCCGCGCGTTGTCGTAGCGGCCCTTGGCTCCCCATGCGGCCACGGCTGCGTCGTGCACGGCGCCGTTCAGCGCGAGGTAGAGCTTCACATCCCATTCCAACGGATCGACGGCTGGCCCGCGCCCGCCGACACGCAGCTCGGACAGATCGTCGGTCACCTGATTGGCCACGACGTTCCAGTGGCCCGGCGGTGTCTCCGACCGCGGCCCGTCGGCCCAGAACTCGGCGGCCACCCGGCCGAAGT
>JAOUEE010000093.1 GCA_029858875.1 Acidimicrobiia bacterium | reverse complement strand
CCACAACAAGATGCCGATGCCTGGTTGACGCATGGTGAACAGGGTCTCGCTGGTGGGCCAGTACCCCTGCGTGAAGTACGGGCCTTCCGTCGGGTGACCGCCGACCTCACCGGCCACCACGGCCAGGCCGGCGCGACGGGCCTCGTCGAAGAAGGCCAGCAGATCGGCGCGATTCCCACCCCAGCGGTCGTAGAAGTGCACCGAGTAGAGGAGGTTGTCGTAGCGCTGGTTGAGGTCCGGCCCGTAGGTGAGCACCGCGCTCTGCACGGTCTCGAACTCGCTGCCGGCCCGGCCCTGCCCGAAGTGGGTGTCGTCGAGCACGACGACAGCGGTGGGGCTGACCGCCCTGATGGCATCGATCACCGGGGTGTGCCAGCGCACCCAGGCGTCGTCGAGGCTCACGTCGCTGTTGTTCACGTCGTACACCGAACTCTCGCGCTTGCCGCCCGGTTCGTTGAACGGATTGAACCAGACGCAGTGATTGCCGGCCCACCGTTCGGCCAGCGTGGCGAACCCGGTGGCCGTCTCCTCGATCTGATCGGCCGTCGGATCGAGGCCGGTGCCGTACGGATGGTTCTCCACCATGGCCACCATGCCGGCGTCGACGAGCAGCCCGATGACCCGATCGAGCTCGGCACTGGTCCAGATGTCGGGAGCCTGGTTGGCATCGATGTTGAGTCGGATCGTGTTGAATCGCCACACATCGCGCAGTGTCGCCACGTGGGCTTCGGTCAGGTCGGTGACCGAGGTCTTCTCCCAGAACTCCCCGTCGCGGTACTCACCGACGGTGAGGTTGATGCCGGCCGGGAGGAAGTCATCGCCTCGGGGGTCGACGATGGCTGCCCGCTTCTCGTCGATGACGAACGGGGCCGCCTCGCACGGGGCCTGGTCGACCGGGATCGACGCGGAGGGAGCCGTGGTGGTGGTGGTGGGCACCGGGGCCGCGGTCGAGGTCGCCGGCTCCCCGACGACCCGCCATCCACCCCCGTCCTCGCCGGACGAACAACCGGCAACCAACAGGGCCGCACCCAGAACGAGAGCACACCGCCGGCGGGAGAACATGACGCCTGACCGTACCGCCTCCCCCCTCCGGAGCGGCCGCGACGCCCGGTCGGGTCGGGAGAACTGCTCACCGGAACCGGCACGGCGCCGATGGAGGGGCAATGCTTGCCACCGCGCGTCCCAGGGGTCATCATCATCGCATCTCCCCCCGGCTGCCCGTACCCGATGTGCCCCGCGCCACTGCGGAGCCGGTCATCGTGTTGGGCATGCACCGGTCGGGGACCTCGATGCTGGCCACGCTGTTGGCCGACGCCGGCCTTTTCCTTGGGCACAAGGTGCAGCCCGGCCACCAGGAAGCCGAGTTCTTCCAGCACCTCAACATGTACGTGCTGGCCGAATCCTCGGCCGACTGGGACCGTCCGGCCGGCGTGGCCACCATGCTCGCCGACGAGCGGGCCCGCCGGTACCTGGTGGACTACCTCGCCATGTCCGTCAACAGCCCACGCGCCATCAGCTTCCTCGGATCCCGGCGCTACCTGCGCCACCGATCGCTGGGCACCCTCGAGATCCCCTGGGGCTGGAAGGACCCCCGCACCACCCTCACCTTCCCACTGTGGCTCGACGTGTTCCCGCGGGCCAAGGTCATCCACGTCACCCGCCACGGCGTCGACGTGGCCCGTAGCCTCCAGCTCCGTTACGACAAGAGCATCGACGCCTATGTCGATCGCTATCGGCACCGCAAGGGGCTGTATCGGTTCATCGCTCGCCGGCATCACCTGACCACCGGCCTTCGGGTGGCCAGCCTCGACGACGGCCTCGACCTGTGGGACGACTACGTGCGCGCCGCCCACGCCGCGGTGACGTCACTGGGCGACCGGGCCATCGAGTTCCGCTACGAGGACTTCCTCGAGGACCCCGACCCCGTCATGCACCGATTGCTCGACTTCTGCAACGTGGCGGTGGCTCCCGATCGCAGCTGGAGCGAACAGGTGCAGTCGACCCGCGCCTTCGCCTATCGCCAGGACCCCGAGCTGGTGGCGGTGGCCGAGCGCCACGGCGAGCGTCTGGCCGGCCACGGCTACTCGGTCTGATGCCCCGTGTGGCTCTCGATCCGGCGGCGCCGATCGTGGTGGGGGCGCTCGGGGGCAGCGGCACTCGCGTGGTCGGCCAGCTGCTCATCGACCTGGGCGTGCACATGGGCACCCATCTCAACTCGGCCAACGACAGCCTGACCGCATCACTGGTGTTCAATCGGCCCGGCGACCGGGCCGACCAGACCGAGCGGATCGCCCGCTTCGAACGCATCGGGCGCCTCATCCGGGGTGAAGCCACCTGGTCGGACCGGCTGGCCGTGATCGGCGCGGTGTCGGGGATCTCGCACCCGCCACTGCGCTACCGACTGCACTACGCCCTGGGAGCGCTGCGCGAGCGGGGCGCACCGGCCGGCGCCACGCGATGGGGGTTCAAGGAACCCAACACCCATCTCTTCCTGCCCGCCCTCGACCGGGCGTTCGGCGCCGTCCGGTACGTCTACGTCATGCGCCACCCACTCGACATGGCCTTCAGCGCAAACCTCCAGCAGCTGGCCAACTGGGCCCCGTATTTCGACGTTCCGGTACCCAGCGATCCGACACAGGTTCCCGCGGCCCAGCTCGACCTCTGGCTGGCGGCCACCCGTCAGGCCCTCACACTCGGCCCCGAGCTGCTCGGGGACCGCTTCCTCGGCCTCGACTACGAGCGCCTCCTGGCCGAGCCCGAGGCCGGCATCGACGCCCTTCTGGGTTTCTTCGGCATCGCCGTGGCCGACATCGCGCCGCTGGTGGACCTGGTGCGCACCCCCGAGAGCACCGGCCGGTTCCGTGACGAGGACCTGTCGCAGTTCCGCACCGATCAGCTGGACGCGGTGGCCGAGGCCGGCTTCAGGCTCTGACCGGCTCAGTAGCCCTGCGCCCATTGGCGGCGGCGGCGCCACATCCGCACGTAGGGCATGTCGGTGGGTCGTCCTCGGCCGAGCAGGGCACGGATCGCCGACCCCGCCGCCCGCAACCCGATGCCTGCCTGGAGCATGGCCAGCGCGTACGGCCGTCGCCACCCGTCGAAGTGCAGCCGGATCAGCGTGGCCTTGCCCCGGTAGACCATCTCCAGGTTGTGGGTGCGATCGGCCGATGACGCGCCCACCGCATGGAAGATCTCCGCACTCGGGCAGATCACGGGGCGATACCCGGCGGCCCATGCCCGAGCCGACAGATCGGCATCCTCGCCGTACATCCAGAAGCGCTCGTCCAGGCCGCCGAGCTCGCGCCACACGGCACGCCGGGCAAGGGCGAGACAGCCGGTGACCACGCCGACCTCACGCACCGAGTCACGGTCCCAACCGCCCAGGGACTCGGGATCGAACCATCGGCTGCGCTTGAACACCGTGGTCAGCCCGAGGGCGAAGCAGGTGAGGCTCCACGGCGTGGCGAATCCCCAGCACGAGGACGGATCGACCTCTCCGTGCTCGTCGACGGTTCGCCCGCCATAGATCCCATGGCCGGGATTGGCCCGGGCGAAGGCGACCAGGTCGTCCAGCGCAGGCCGATCGAGGCGGGTGTCGGGGTTCAGGAGCACGACGAACTCGCCCGAGGCCAGATCGGCGGCCCGGTTGACACCCTTGGCGAAACCCAGGTTCTCCTCGCTGGCCACCAGGGTCACCTGCGGATGTCGCTCGGCGATCAGTGTCGACGTGCCGTCGGTGGAGGCGTTGTCGACGACGATGACCTCGTGGGACGACGCCGTGTGCCGTTCGATCGAGGCGAGCAGCGTCTCGATGTGGTCGGCGCTGTTGTAGGTGACGATCAGGACCGACAGGTCGGGGGTCGCGCCGTCGGTCATGTGGCTGGTCTCCGCGACCCGGGCACGGCGCGTTGGCCCAGCACCTCGGCCGGCACGCCGCCGGCGATCGTGTAGGGCGCCAGATCACGGGTCACCACCGCACCGGCGGCCACCACACAACCGTCACCGATGGTGACGCCACCCACCACCACCACCTTGGCGCCCAACCACACGTCGTCGCCCACGATGACGTCGAGTTCGTTCTTGGCCTGATCCATGATCGGCGCCCCGTCGTCGAACCGGTAGTCGGAGGTGGTGATGAACACGTCGGGCGCCAACAGCGCGTGCTCGCCCAGCACGATCCGCCCGATGTGATCGCCGGCCCACAGGTGACAGCGACTGCCGATGTTGGAGCCGGCGCCGATCTCGATGCGCTCACCGTTGGCCAACGACAGGTTCGGCGCCAGGGCCACGCCCTCCCCCATCGAGAGCTTCCGCCGCTCGGCGACGTAGGTGTAGTTGTAGTAGTGGACCAGGCGGAACAACGCGAGATAGGGCCGAGGGTCGAGCACCGACTTCAGGAAGTTCATCACTCGCGTCATCATCGGCGCTCCTCGGCCATCCGTGTCTGCGACAGTCTGGGCCCGATCACCGGGACCTTCACCAATTGGTCCCGCACCATCGACTCGAAGGCCACCAGAGTGACCAGAACGATCGCCGTGCCGGCGGCGCCGGCCACCGCCAGCACCACGATGGCGGGCAGTCCACCGAGCAACCACACGACGAGACTGGTGCCCGCGAAGGCGATCACTCCGGACGCGGCGGAGGGCGCCGCCGCCCGGGCCACGTCGGTGGCACGGAGCGCGGTCAGGTGGGCGATGACGAGGGAATCCACGACCACCGCGAGGCCGAAGACCGCGACTCGACTCCAGGACGCGGCCATCACCTGGTCGGCCACCGACACGGCGTCACCGCCGAGCCAGATGCCGACGCTGACGAACACCAACGTGGCCACGCCGGCATGGAACCACGTGACCGCGGCCAGCGTGTAGGTGCGGCCGATGGCCTGCAGCACCGGCGCGCTGAAGAGGGTGAGGGCCTTCATGGCCGTGGCCAGCGACAACACGGTGACCGCGGTCTCGGCGTCGGCCCACTTGGTTGCGTCGACCAACTCGATGAGCGGTCCGGCCAGGGCGGCCAGAACCCCCAGGACCGGGATGCCCACCACCGCCGACAACCGCACGACCGTGATGACCCGATCGCGGAACAGGACCTCGTCGTCCTGGTACTTGGCCAGCTCGGGCAGGGTGGCCGACTGGAGGGCCCGCACCGACAGCTCGCTCCACTGGTCGGGTAGACGCTGGCCGAAGCGGTACAGACCCACCGTCTCGCGGGGGAAGAACCCACCGATCAACAAGATGTCGACCTGCCACCGGAGATAGCTCCCGATGCTGGCCAGCACGGTGCCACCCCAGAACCCGGCGAGATCTCGCGCCGCGCCCCGGTCGAAGGCCCAGCGCGGGCGCCACGGGGTCACGAGCCACAGCAGGACCAGTCCCACCGCCTCGGTGACCACCTGCTGGAGCACGATGGACCAGATGCCGGCACCAGCGGCGGCCGCGGTGATCGCCACCACCCCGCCCACCATCACCGCCACCGTGGTCCGCACGGCCAACAGACGGAAGTTGAGCTGGCGGCGCTGGATGCCTTCGGGCACCACGGCCAAACCACCGAACACCACCATCAGCGCCATGACCTGGAGCACGGCGGTCAGGTCGGGGTCGTCTGTGAGCCCGGCCAGGACCGGCGCCAGCGCCACGGTGAGCGCGGCCAGGCCCGATGCCGCGGCGAACACCATGACGAACGCCGACTGGAGGTGCCGATCCTCGAGCCGGTCGCGTTGGATGATGGCCGCGACCATGCCGTTCTGCACCACGAGGCGCACCAGCAGCGTGAAGACCAGGGCGAACGCCGCCGTGCCGTAGACCTCCGGACCCAGCACACGGGCGAGGATCAAGGTGACGACCAGCGACATCAGCACCCGCGACCCGTCCATCACGTACGACCACACGACCGCACTGCCGAAGCTGGTGTCGCCGCGATCGGGAGGGGAGTCGGGGGTGTCGGTCATCGGGGAGGTCGGAGCCATGGTTCCACACAGCCATCGACCACACCGTCATCCATGTGAACGTCACGTCATGCTCACCATCGGCTCACGGAACGTGGTCAAATGGTGCGAAACCACCGCTCGGGGTTGGGCCGGATAGCCCAGGCCCGAGCGTCGCGATGGCGGGTAGGATTTCTCAGGGCCCGACCTCTCCAGGCCGACACCGATGGTGACGACCGTCGCCGACGGACATCTCCCAAGACGAGGAACGAGCACACTGTGGATCTCTGGGTCACCGTAGGAGTACTGCTCAAGCGCTGGTACGTCACCCTGCCCCTGCTCGCGCTGGTCGGGTTGGCGGCGGTCCAGATCGGCAATGGCATCGTGCCCACGTACTCGGCCACCGCCACCGGCCGGGTCTACTGCCCCGAACAGGCCCTCGACCCCGTCACCGGCGAGATCGTCGACTCCAACCGCTTCTGTGCCGACCGGGCCAGTTCCGACCTCGCCGTCGTCGGCGCCGTCAACCTCAACAGCCGCCTGACCCGCGTCGACGTGGCCGACCAGGGTTTGATCGGCGACTACGTGGTGGACGACACCGATGCCTCGCTGTCACTGGTGTACGTCACCGCCGAGGGCGAGAACGAAGACGATGTCATCGCCACCCTAGAGCTCTCCATGGCCATCTTCGAGAGCTACGTCGACGGCGAGCAGAACGATGGTGTCTTCAAGTACACGGCCGGAGCCCTCGACGTGCCCACCCAGGCCGACAGCATCAGCTCGGGCAAGAGCCGCACGCAGATCATCGTGGTGGTGGCCGGCCTCATCCTCACCACCGTGGCTGTCCACATCTTCGACGCGGCGCTGTTGACCCTCCAACGCCGCCGAGACGACGGGCGAGACAGCACCGCCGACGAGGACGCCCCCCGACCGGGCGACGACCAGCCCTCCTCACCCCTCGCCGCCGCCCGCGACGGGGAGCCGGTCGACCAGGAGGGGGACTGGGAGCAGGCCCGCAAGCTGTTCGACGACGAGGTCGAGAAGCTCACCAGCGACTCCAGTCGCTGGGGTCGCTGACCTCTCGTCGGCGCGACCATGGCCCCCTACCGGACCCGTCTCGTGGACTGGCGGCCCGACGCCGTCTCGGCACTGACGCTCTACGTCATCTTGCTGTTCTGCCTGCCGGCCCGGCTGGTGGTTCCCGCGCTCGGCGCCGCCGGCCGCCCAGCCGACCTGTTCGGCCTGGTGCTCATGTGTTGGTGGATCCTCTACGGCCTGGTGCCGGGCGGATTCCCCCGCAAGGCCTCTCCGTTGGCGATCGCCCTGTGGGTGCGCCTGGCCGTGATCCTGTTGTCGTTCGTGTTCGGGATGAACCGCGACCTGCTGCCCGGCGAAGCATTGGCCGCCGACCGATTCCTCATCGCCACCCTGGCCTTCATGGGTGTGGCCCTGGTCGCGGCCGACGGCATCCGCACGCGTGACCAGCTCGACCGGCTGCTCCAGCGCATGACCTACGCCGGCGGCTTCGTGGCCCTGGTGGCGTTGTTCCAGTTCAACTTCAACTGGGATGCCACTCGCCTGTTCGAGATCCCCGGCCTCGACTACAACACCGATCAGTACGGCATCCAGCAACGCTGGGCCTTCCGCCGGGTGGCCGGCACGGCCAATCACGCCATCGAGTTCGCCGTGATCACCGGCATGATGCTGCCCCTCGCCATCCACTACGCCTTCCACGCCGAGAAGGGCCGCGTCCAGCAGCGGAAGTGGATGCTCGTCGGCCTGATCGCCACCGGTGTGCCGTTCTCGGTGTCGCGTGCCGGGGTACTGGCCGTCACGGTCGCCCTGGCCACGCTGGCCATGGCCTGGCCCACCCGCCAGCGGGTCAACGGCATCATCGTCTCGCTGCTGGGGGCCTGCGCCATCTTCGTGGCCGTCCCCGGCATCGTCGGCACCATGATCGACCTGTTCCAGCGGTCCGGAAAGGACACGTCGATCAAAGCCCGCACCGATGACTACCCCATCGTGTACGAGTACATCAGGGAGCGGCCGTGGTTCGG
Organism: Acidimicrobiia bacterium; assembly: GCA_029858875.1. Taxonomy (GTDB): domain Bacteria; phylum Actinomycetota; class Acidimicrobiia; order Acidimicrobiales; family SHLQ01; genus JAOUEE01. Next base: position 4,215 of record JAOUEE010000093.1, on the reverse strand, counting down.
GCGCGGGCCGGGCACCTGGATCGTCGATCAGTACTTCACCCTCGACAACGAGATCCTCGGCACGCTCGTGCAGACCGGCTACATCGGCCTGATCACCACGCTGGCCGTGTGGATCGTCGGCTTCGCCCTCCCCCGCGACGTGCGCCACCGAGCCACCGACGAGGTCACCAAGCACCTGGCCCAGGCCCTGGCCGCCGTGGTGGTGGTCAGCCTGGTCACGACGGTCACCTTCGACTCGTTCGCCTTTCCCATCCACACCGGCTTCTTGATGCTCGCGCTCGGAGCGGGATCGGCGTTGTGGACGATGGATCGACGCGACCGCCAGCGATCAGACCAGCGAGTCGGCTCGATCCCGGAGGTCGGCCAGCCGACCGGCGACCTGGTCGCCTGAGGTCACCCCGACTGCGGCCAACATGGTGAGCCAGCGGTGGATGTGGTCGTGCCGGGTCAGTCCGTTGGTGACGTTCAGACGGCGGGCGGTCGCCACCCGATCGACATCAGCGGCCAACTGGTCGAGCAGGTCGCCGATGTCGGGGGCGTCGAACGGGGCTTCGATGATGGCGTCGGGCCAGTCGAAGAGCTCCTCGACCGGAGGAATCGACGGTGGCTCACCGACCATCAGCGCGCCGGCGGCCGACGCCTCGAAGTAGCGGAACGCCAGCTCGGCCTGGCCGCCGGTCTCCTGGGGTCGGGCACCGATCCCTCGGTTGGTGATGGCCACGTTGGTGGCCCGAAGCAGGCGCCCCAGCAGTTCACGGTGCTCGGCGACATCCTTCACCGGTCCGGGCGAGAAGGTGTCGTGGTAGTAGAAGCGGTCCGCCCGGTTGGCCCGCTCGCGCAGCGCCCGATGGGTCACCGGGCTGCGGCGACCGATGTTGCACACATCTATCCAGCGGGGCCCGTCGAGCGTCCGTGGTGCAAAGCGCAGAGCATCGACGCCGTACGGCAGGTAGCTGACCGGTGTGTCGAGCAGATCACCGAGCGGCGCAACCGTGGCCCACGATCCGACGAACACGTGATCGAACCGCTCGAGCAGCGCCTGATGGCCGCGCCAACGGTCGAGCTCGACCGCCCACATCTCCTCGATGAAGCAGACCGCCCGGTCACTGCGCGAGCGCCATCCCCGGACCGAGTCGATGGTCACCACGTCCGAGGGGAGCTGCATGACCGCCACGGCGAGGTCGTAGCTACCTCTTGGCCGCTGCCGGACGAGGGGCGCCGGCAGCCGGGCCGCGGACCGGTATCGCCGGTTGAGTCGGTTCACCACGATCTCGGGCGGTCGACCCAGCCGGGTGTGGGCCAACACCGCCCACTCGGCATCGCTGTGGGCCGCGATCACGTTCTCGAGTTCGTACCCCACACAACGCGACAACTGAGGCCGCAGGCCACGCTGGGTGATCACCAACACGGAGGGCTCGGTGGATCCGGTCGTCACGATGAGATCTGATCGGCACTCATGTGGGCGATCTCAACGATCTCAGCCGACCGGCGTGTCGGAATCGGCATCGGATCGGCTCGAGCGGAACAGGTTGCTCCAACGTTCGTTCCGCAGCCCGGGATGGAAGACCGTGTAGAGCAGCAGCATCAGCCCGCCGATGCCGAAGGGCACGATGGCGTCACCCGAACCCGTGTAGGTGGGATAGAGCACGAACCCACACAGCAGCAGGGTCCAGGCCCACATGATGAGCACGCTGCGGCGATGGCCGTGTCCCAGCTTCATCAATCGGTGGTGCAGGTGTTCCTTGTCGGCGGCCAGCGGGCTGCGTCGGCGACTTGCCCGCCGCACCACGGCGAACGCCGTGTCGATGATGGGGACGGCCAGGATGATGAGCGGGATGAAGATGGGAGCGAAGAAGAAGAAAGCCTGACCACTGAACGGCTCGGCCGATCGGCCACCCACCGACATCGTCGATGCCGCCATCAACAACCCGAGCAGCAGAGCCCCACTGTCGCCCATGAAGATCCGCGCCGGGTGGAAGTTGTGCGGTAGGAAGCCCACGCAGACGCCGAGCGTGATGGCGGCGATGAGTGCCCCCGGGTTGGAGGCCAGCAAGACGTCGGCGTCGCCCAGGCGCACGGCGTACAGGAAGAAGGTGCCGGCCGCGATGGCCACGATGCCCGCGGCCAGCCCGTCGAGACCGTCGATGAAGTTGATGGCGTTGGCCATCAGGAGCACCCAGATCACGGTCAGCAGCGCCGACCAGTCCGGAGAGAGCAGGAACAGGTCCAGGAACGGGACACGGAAGACCAGCAGGCCCACCCCTGCGAACGACAGGATGCTGCCGGCCAGGACCATGCCTGCCGTCTTGGCCGGCGCCGAGATCTCGCGGATGTCGTCGATGAGCCCGACGGCGAAGATCACCACAGCAGCGATGACCACGCCCACGATCTCGGTCCCGGAAGCGAAGACGGTGTCGAACTCGTCCAGCAGCGCCGCGGCACCGACCGCAACGAGGAATCCCACCAGCATGGCCACGCCGCCGATGGTGGCCGTGGGCTCTTCGTGCACCTTGCGTTCGTCGGGGGCGGCCACTGCGCCCTCGCGTTCGGCCAGCATCCGCACCAGCGGCGTGACGGCCACCGTCACCAGACCGGCGACGGCGAAAACGATGGCGTAAGCGGTGAGAGCAGGCATGTCAGTCGGGGTACGGCGTGAACCTCGCGCAGAGGACGGCCACCTGCTCCCGCACGTCGGCGATCACGGCGGGGTCATCTCGGCCTCGGAGGGCGGTGGCGATGTATCGGGCGATCACCGGCATCTCGGCAGGGGTCATCCCCTGTGTGGTCACCGCAGGGGTGCCGATGCGGACGCCGCTGGTCACGAAGGGCGAGCGCGGATCGTCGGGCACGGTGTTCTTGTTGAGGGTGATCCCGGCGTCGTCGAGCACGGCTTGGGCCATCTTGCCGGTGAGCTCGTCGTCGAAGGTGCGGAGATCGACGAGGAGGAGGTGGTTGTCGGTCCCACCCGACACCAGGCGGAACCCCTCCCCCGCCAGGGCCTCGGCCAACGCCTGGGCGTTGGCGACGATCTGGGCCGCGTAGTCACGGAACTCGGGCTGGGCCGCCTCACCGAAGCCCACCGCCTTCGCCGCGATGACGTGCTCGAGCGGCCCACCCTGCAGCCCGGGGAAGATGGCCTTGTCGATGGCCGCAGCATGCTCGCTGGTGCAGAGGATGCATCCTCCGCGTGGCCCCCGCAGCGTCTTGTGGGTGGTGAAGGTGACGATGTCGGCCAGCGGTGTGGGGTTGGGGTGGGCTCCCCCGGCGATGAGCCCCGCGACGTGGGCGGCGTCGAACAGGAACAGGGCACCGACCTCGTCGGCGATCTCACGGATCGGCGCGGGGTCGATCACCCGCGGGTAGGCGGTGGCACCGGCCACGATGAGTTTGGGACGATGGGTGCGAGCCAACTCGCGCATGTGCTCGAAATCGACGCGCTCGTCGCTGGTGGTGAGCCCGTAGCCGACGAAGTTGTACAATTGCCCGCTGAAGTTCACCGGCGAACCGTGGGTGAGATGGCCACCGTGATCGAGGCTCATGCCCAGCACCGTGTCACCCGGTTCGAGCAGGGCCAGGTACACCCCCATGTTGGCATTGGCGCCGGAATGGGGCTGCACGTTGGCGTGGTCAGCACCGAACAGGGCCTTCACCCGCTCGCGGGCGATGTCCTCGATGTCGTCGACGATGCCGTTGCCGCCGTAGTAGCGCTTGCCCGGGTACCCCTCGGAGTACTTGTTGGTGAGCACCGAGCCCGTGGCCTCCATCACCGCCGGGGATGCGAAGTTCTCGGAGGCGATCAGTTGGAGACCGGTGTTCTGGCGCTCGACCTCGCGGGCGAGGAGACCGAACACCTCGGTGTCGCGCTCGCTGGACCAGGGCACCATGCCTCCTCGGGCGGACGGATCGGGACGCCGAACGGCGCGGCGACAACGGTAGCGCCGCCTGGCCCCCTGTTGGTGCTGGCTGCACGGTCAGGTCAGGACGTGGTGCCCCACCCGACAACCGAGGGCCATGGCCGTCAGGGTTGGATTGGCGTATCCCGCCGTGGGGAACACCGATGCACCGGCCACGAAGAGGTTGTCGACCCCGTGCACCGCGCCCCGAGGGTCGACCACGCCGTCCTCGGGTCGGACGCTCATGCGCGTGGTGCCGGCATGGTGGTGCGCCGATGGGTGCACCATGCGCACGCGCTTTCCGTCACGGTGGATCGACGTC
>JAOUEE010000423.1 GCA_029858875.1 Acidimicrobiia bacterium | reverse complement strand
CGACCTCACTCCCGATCAGCTGGCCGACTACCTGGCCCGCTACATCACCGAGCTCGGGGTGACCATCGTCGGCGGCTGCTGCGGCACCACCATCGACCACCTGCGCACGGTCATCGACCGCTGCCACGATCTCACCCCAGCGCCTCGCTCGCCGCGCCACGAGCCCGGAGCCTCGTCGATCTACAGCTCGGTGCCGTTCGCGCAGGACACCGCCTTCCTCATGATCGGCGAGCGCACCAACGCCAACGGGTCGAAGAAGTTCCGCGACGTCATGTTGGAGGGCGACTGGGACAGCTGCCTGAAGATGGCCACCGAGCAGGTGAAGGAAGGGGCCCACATCATCGATGTGTGTGCCGACTACGTGGGCCGCGACGGCACCCTCGACATGCACGAGCTGGCCAGCCGCTTCGCCACCCAGGTTGCCGCGCCGCTGGTGCTCGACAGCACCGAGCCCGAGGTGATGGAGGCCGGTCTGCAACACATCGGCGGCCGGGCCCTGCTGAACTCGGCCAACCTCGAGGACGGCGAGGGGCCGAGATCCCGACTGGATCGGGTGTTCAACCTGGCCAAGGAGTACGGCGCCGCCGTCATCTGCCTGCTCATCGACGAGGAGGGTCAGGCCCGCGACGTCGAATGGAAGATGCGGGTGGCCCACCGCATCCACGACATCGCCACCCAGCAGTACGGGCTGGAGCCGGGCGAGCTGGTGTTCGACGCCCTCACCTTCCCGCTGTCCACCGGAGGCGACGATCTGCGCCGGGACGGCATCGCCACCATCGAGGCCATCAAACGCATCAAAGCCGAGCTGCCCGGTGTGTTCACCACGTTGGGCGTCTCCAACGTCTCGTTCGGCCTGAAGCCGGCGGCCCGTCACGTGTTGAACTCGGTGTTCCTGCACGAGTGCGTGGAGGCCGGGCTCGACTCGGCCATCGTGCACGCCGGCAAGATCGTCCCACTGGCCCGCATGGACGATGTCCACCGCGAGGTGTGCCTCGACCTGGTGTGGGACCGCCGGGGCACCGAAGGCGGTGACGGTACCGATCCCGCCTACGACCCTCTCACCCGCCTGTTGGAGGTGTTCGAGGACGTCGAATCGGTGAAGACGGTGCAGGAGGATCGCACCGACTGGACCGTGGAAAGGATCCTCGAGACCCGCATCATCGAAGGCGACCGCGAGGGCCTGACCGAAGACCTGGATAGGGCGCTGGCCACCACCGACGCGCTGACCATCGTCAACGAGACGCTGCTGGCCGGCATGAAGGTGGTGGGTGACCAGTTCGCCTCGGGCGAGATGCAGCTGCCCTTCGTGCTCCAGTCGGCCGAGACCATGAAGGCGGCGGTGGCCCACCTGGAGCCGCACATGGAGAAGGCCGAAGATGATGCCGGCAAGGGCAAGATCGTGCTGGCCACGGTGAAGGGCGATGTCCACGACATCGGCAAGAACCTGGTCGACATCATCCTGTCCAACAACGGCTACGAGACGGTCAACCTCGGCATCAAGATCAGCATCAACGAGATGATCGAGGCGGCCGTGGCCGAAGGGGCCGACGCCATCGGGATGAGCGGCCTGCTGGTCAAGAGCACGCTGATCATGCGCGACAACCTCCAGGAGCTCAACAGCCGGGGCCTGGCCCACATCCCCGTGCTGCTGGGCGGCGCCGCGCTGACCCGCACCTACGTCGAGCGCGACCTGCGCGAGGTCTACGACGGCCGCCTGTTCTACGGCAAGGACGCCTTCGAGGGGCTGCGCACCCTGGAGCGGCTGATGGAGATCAGCCGGGGCGACGACGATCCCGACTTCGGCACGGTGCCCACGGGCCGTGACCGCGACGAGCGAGCCAAGCCCGCGGTCGACCTCGAGTCCATCCCCACCCGCTCGCCCGAGGCAGCCACCGACAACCCGGTGTTCACCCCACCGTTCCTGGGCTCGAAGGTGATCAAGGGCATCAGCCTCGACGACATCGCCGAGTACATCAACGAGACGGCCCTGTTCCGCAACCAGTGGCAGTTCCGGCCCGAGAAGGGCGAGGACGACGCCGCGTTCAAGGACCGCATCCGTCCGCTGCTGCGCGAGCAACTGGCCTCGGCCAAGGCCGACGACATGCTGGTGCCCCAGGTGGTGTACGGCTACTTCCCGGCCAACGGCGACGGCAACGACCTGGTCATCTGGACCGACGAGTCACGCACCGAAGAGCGCTGCCGCTTCCACTACCCCCGCCAGAAGGTCGAGCCGTGGTTGTGCATCGCCGACTTCTTCCGCCCGATCGACAGCGACGAGGTGGACTACGCCGCCTTCCACATCGTGTCGATGGGCCAGCGGGTGTCGGAGGTGACGGCCGAGTTGTTCGCCGCCGACCGCTATCAGGACTACCTCATGGTGCACGGCATCGGTGTGGAGATGGCCGAGGCCCTGGCCGAGCTGTGGCACCGGCGAATCCGTGAGGAATGGGGCTTCGCCGACGAGGACGGGCCCAGCGTCCAGGGCCTGTTCCGCCAGAAGTACCGGGGCGGTCGTTACTCGTCGGGCTACCCCGCCTGTCCCGACCTGGAGGACAACGCCACCGTGCTGAAGCTGCTCGAAGGCGAACGCATCGGCCTCGAGTGCGACGAGGAGACGGGCTGGCAGTACCAGCCCGAACAGACCACCTCCGCCCTCATCTGCCACCACCCCCGCGCCAAGTACTTCGTCGCCCGGGACTAGCCGGCCCATGCGTCGACGATTGGTGCTGCTGGTTCTGGTCCTGCTGGCGGGGTTGGCCGGCGGGGCATGCGGATCAGACAGCGAGAGCGCGTCGTCCGACGCCGCGCCCGGGAGCCGCGACGCGGTGACGGCCAGCGCCGATCCGGCCGTGACGCCGGATCCGGGCACCACGCCAGCGTCACCGACCACCACCGAGTGGCCCCGGTACAGCGAGCTGCCCACGGTCACCCTGGGCGAGCTCCCGCCCGAGGCACTCGACACGCTGCGCCTCATCCGCGACGGCGGACCCTTCCCCTACGACCAGGAC
>JAOUEE010000092.1 GCA_029858875.1 Acidimicrobiia bacterium | reverse complement strand
GTAGACCTCGCGGGCGTGTTCGGCGCCCTTGTGCAGGGCCCAGCGACCCAGCTCGAGGATCAGTGTGCTCTCCTCGGCCACGGCGATGAACTGGTCGGGTCGGATGAACTGATCGTTGCGGAACCATCGACACAAGGCCTCGGCCCCCACGAGCGACCCGGTGGCGTGCTCGATGACGGGCTGGAGGTACAGCTCCAGCTCGTCGCCCCGGATGGCCGCGGCCAGTGCGGTCTCCAACTCCTGACGCCGAACCTCGTCGCCCCGGAGACCGTCGTCGCACACCGTGATCTCGCGGCTGTCCCGCTTCGATGAGTACATGGCCAGATCGGCGTCGCGCAGCAGGGACGAGGCCGTGCTGCCCGGCGAGCTGACAGCCAAGCCCACGCTGGCGGTCACGTCGATCGACACGTCCCCGACGGAGATGGTGACGTCCATGGCGTCGACCAGCGCCTCGGCCAGGGCGCGGGATCGCTCGCTGGTGGCCGACTCCTCGACCGCCACCACGAACTCGTCGCCGCCGATGCGTGCCGGAATGCCGTCGTCGCCCACGACGGCGCGCAGACGGTCGGCCACCTCCATCAGCACCTGGTCGCCGACGCGGTGGCCGTAGGTGTCGTTGACCGCCTTGAACTTGTCCAGATCGACGAAGAGCAGCGCCAGCCGCAGTTGGGAATGGGTTCGCGCCAACACCTGGTCGAGGTGCTCCAGCAGGCCGGCGCGGTTGATGAGCCCGGTCAGGCCGTCGGTTCGTGCCTGGTGACGCAGCCGAGCCGTCATATCGGACAGGTTCTCCACCGACTTGCGCAGCGACTGGCCGATGGGACCGGGAAGCTCGGCCGCGAACACGGGGGAGTCGACCGCTCCCGCGGCGAGGGCCTGGGTCTGGGCCTCCATTGTGGACAGCGACGTGGCCAGCTCGTCGAGCGCCAGCGACACCACGGCGATCTCATTGGGACCCACCCCACCCAGCGGGGGATCGTGCAGATCGCCGGCGGAGATCCGTTCGGCCCGCTCCTTGAGATCTCGCAGGGGGCGCACCACCGTGCGGGCCGCGAGCAGACCGGCCATGCCCGTCAGACCGATCACGGCCAGACTCACGCCGAGGCTGGTCCGGAAGTCGTTCTCGGCCGACGCCCGACCCGTGACCGCGCGGTCGGACACATCGACCGCGGCGCGGCCGAGCATCGAGTTCTTGTCGTACAGGCCGCGGTAACCCAGCTGGGCGAACACCAGGCCGTCGAAGCTCGGATCCTGCCCGCCATCGATCAGGCCCAGCTGGCCCGGGATCTGGGCTCGCAGCTCCTGGAAGCGGGTTTCGGTAACCTGCGATTCCAACGCCTGCCACGATGTCAACAGCTCCGGCGAGGCAATGGTCTCGAATCGCGTTGTGGCGTCGTCGACCATCACCATGCTCTCGATGAGCTTGACGGCGTCGTCGGGCTGCTTCTCCAGGCCGGGGACCGTCCCGAAGACGCTCGCGGCCAGCGACACCTCGTTGATGCCGGCCCGCAGCACCGTGGACAGCGCGTCCATGGCCTCGATGGCGACCAACGCATCGTCGAAGGTGCCCGACCGGGCGGCCGCCGCTGTCGCTTCCACTCGTGTCGCATCTCCCACCGCCGAGAGCAGCCGGCGCGGGGTCTCGAAGAACTCGCTCACCTCGGCGACCGATGACCGGCCGGCGTCCACCTTCGTCCGCAGATCCTCCAGGCCGGCCAGTGCCGCGACCAGCTCATCGACGTCCCCCGCGAGATCGTGGTCGGGCCGGTCGCGCAGACCCAGCGCCGCGATGGCATCGTCCACCAGCTGTCGGGTCTGGTTGAGCGCGTCGAACTCGGCGCCGCTCTCCCCGATCGCGTCACCCAGATCGGTCATGTCGGCTCCCAGCGGGATGAGACCGGTCTGCACGCTGTCGACGGCCTGTTCGGCGGCCAACCACATCTCGAGCTCGCGGACCTCGGCCAGGGCCGCGGCACCGTTCTCCAGGTGACCCGCCGCCTCCTGCCGCTCACGTGTGGTGCCGTACGCCGATGCCGCGAAGAAGACCATGCCGATCACGGGGAACAGCGCGACGAAGCCGATCAGTACCCATACCGCGTGGAGACGGGTCAGTTGTCGCCTGAAGACAGGCACCGGTTTCACGACCGAGGCATCGACCTGCGCCAGGGGTTACTTGACGTCATCGGCGCCGTCCTGGGCCGAACGGCCCATGGAGGCCCACCGACCGAACGGCCGGGGCGCAGCGAGCCGGTCCGAAGGCGCGGTCCTCGCTTGCCGGTGGGCCGCGACGAACGAGTAGAACGAGTAGCCATGAGTGATTCCCTGTCCGCCGCCGCCGAGTCACTCCTGCCCGACGAGGATGACGCGCCGAGGTGCGCCGATCACCAACGACGACTCGGCATCGACCCGGGCGGCACCGCCATCGACTCCGATCTGCTGGTGCTCATCGACACCCCCCTTCCCTGGCCGGCCGAGATGGCCGCCCACGTCCGATTCGGCGGCAGGGGGCCGGAGATCCCGGTGGCGGGAGGCCAGGCCCGGCTCCTGGCAGTGGTACCGCCGCGAGTCGGCGACGGCGGCCGCGTGCGGATCTTCTGGCGAACGGGAGCCGCAGTGCGGGGGCGGACCTTCCTCTACCGGGACCAGGCGGACCTCGACCGGATCCTGGGGCAACTGCAACACGTGCACCCGACCGACGCTCCGGCCGACCGGACGGTCGAGGCTTCGGCCGATCTGGTACTGGTGTGCACCCACGGCAGCCGCGATCAATGCTGCGGAACCGACGGCACCCGCCTGGCGGCCACCCTGACCGCCACCCGACCCGACCTCGTCGTCGAACGCACATCCCACCTCGGCGGCCACCGCTTCTCCCCGACAGTCATGACCCTCGCCAACGGGCGAATGTGGGCCGACTTCACCACCGACGACGTCATCGGCGTACTCGACCGTACGGCCGACCCGGCGTCCGTCGCCGGCCGCTGTCGAGGATGGTGGGGGGCACCGATGGGGCCGGCCCAGATGGCCGAACGGGCCGTCTTCGCCCAGCTGGGCTGGGCCTTCGACGAGCAGGACCGACGGATCGAGACCACGGCCCTCGCCGATGGCATCAGCCGCGGCATCGTCACCTGGGCCGGCGGTCGTCGCCGGGTCGACGTGGCCGTGGCCCGCCAGACCCCCACCATCGCCTGCCGCCAGCCCGGCGGCCGGCCGGCCAAGCCCTCGGTCGAGTACGCCGTCGTAGCCGGTCCAACCGATGCCTGAACACCCGCTCGACGGCCATCGCCAGCCGTTGGCCGAATGGTTGGCGGCGCGGATCGGCGGCGCCGACGCCGTCACCATCGTCGGCTTCGACGACCCCAAGAGCGGCTACTCCGCCGAGACGACGATGCTCACGGCGACCGTCACCGCAGGAGGCGCTCACCGCGATCACCGCTTCGTGCTGCGACGCGAGACCCCGGAGCCACCGGTGTACCCCGTGCAAGTGCCGGGCACCGAAGTCGAGATCGCGGTGCAGTACCGCGTGATGGAGGCCCTCACCGAAGCCGGCGGAGTCGCGCTGGCTCCACTGGTCGGCTACGACGACGACCCCACCGTGGTGGGCATGCCGTTCTTCGTCATGGAGTTCGTCGACGGCCAGGTGCCCGTCGAGGATCCCATCTACACCAGCGCCGGCTTCTTCGTCGACGCCACGCCCGACCAGCGCCGCACCATGATCGACCACGGTGTCGCCACCCTCGCCTCCGTTCATCGGGTGGACTGGCGCGCCGCCGGTCTCGACTGGCTGATCCCCGACGACGCCACCCCGGATGCCACCCGACAGCTCGACCTGTGGGAGGACTACACCCGGCGAGAACTGGACGGGCGGGTGCACGCCCACCTCGATCGGGCCTGGGACTACCTGCGCGCCGAGCAGCCGACCACCACCAGCCCCGCGCTGAGTTGGGGCGATCCCCGCCCGGGCAACATCATCTGGAACGACTTCCGTCCGGCGTGCGTGACCGACTTCGAGGCGGCCGCCATCGCGCCGCCCGAGATCGACCTCGGCTGGTGGCTGATGTTCGACCATTGGAGCCACGAGACGATGGGCCAGCCCCGGCTGCCCGGCGAACCCACGCGCGACGAGCAGCGGGAGCGCTACTACGAGGCCCTCGGCCTTGACCTGGGCGACTCGACCTGGTTCGAGGTCTTCGCCGCCGCCCGCTACTGCGGCATCGTGGTGCGAGTCATGAACCGGCTCGTCGACCGCGGCGTGATGCCCGCCGATCACACCATCTGGCTGGAGAATCCGGCCAGCGTCTGCTTGTCGTTGTTGTTCCCCGGGTAGGACGCCGGCCTTCCTGCTACATTCCGTCTGCCCACCCGCGCCACCGGCCCTGGAGCACCCCGATCGACACCACCTCTGACGACGAGTGCATGCTGCGGGTCAGCGACCTGGAGGTGGTCTACAGCGCGGCGGTGCTGGGACTGCGGGGCGCGGAGCTGTCCGTGGCGAGGGGCTCGATCGTGGCGCTGCTGGGGGCGAACGGTGCCGGGAAGACGACCCTGCTGCGCGCCATCACCGGGCTGCTCGGCTACCACAACGCTCGCATCACCAGTGGCCAGATCGAACTGAATGGATCGGTCCTCAACGACGTCGCTCCAGCAGCCATCGTGCGGCGTGGCGTCGGGCAGGCCATGGAGGGCCGTCGCATCTTCGGCGAGCTCAGCATCGAGGACAACCTCAAGGTCGGTGGGGTGTCGGTGAAGGATCGGGCGGCCAAACAGCAGACCCGCGACTACGTGTTCGACCTGTTCCCCGTGCTGGGAGAACGCCGGCGCCAACAGGCCGGCTACCTGTCGGGCGGCGAACAGCAGATGCTGGCCATCGGTCGGGCCCTGATGTCCCAACCCGACCTCCTGCTGCTCGACGAGCCGTCACTCGGCCTCGCTCCCCTGATCGTCACCCAGATCCGCGATGTGATCGCCGACATCAACAAGACGGGCACCACCGTCCTGCTGGTCGAGCAGAACGCGGCCATGGCCCTGTCGATCGCCGATCACGGGTACGTCCTCGAGAACGGACGCGTGGGCCTGTCGGGCTCGGCCCGACAACTGCGGGAAGACGACAGCATGCAGGCGCTGTACCTGGGGGGCACCATCGCGGTTTCGGAGAACCGATCATGAGCGCCGTGCTCGAGGTCGACGGCATCAGCCTCTCCTTCGGCGGCCTCCGGGTGCTGAACGAGGTGTCGTTCGCCCTCGAACCGGCCAGCCTGTTGGCCATCATCGGCCCCAACGGCGCGGGCAAGACCTCGGTGTTCAACTGCATCAACGGCGTCTACCGGCCCTTCGAAGGATCGATCCACCTCGACGGCGAGGAGATCACCGGCGCCCGGCCGGCCAGCATCGCCGAGCGGGGACTGGCCCGGACCTTCCAGAACCTGGCCCTGTTCGTGAACCTCGACGTGGTCGACAACCTGATGCTGGGTCGGCACCACCTGATGAAGACCGGGTACTGGGCGGGGGCGCTGTGGGTGGGGCGAGCCAAGCGTGAAGAGCACGTCCACCGGGCCCGCTGCCACGAGCTGATCGACCTGCTGGAGCTGGGCGACCACGTGGGACGTCCGGTCGGGTTGTTGCCCTACGGCGTCCAGAAGCGCATCGAGTTCGGCCGGGCCGTGGCCATGGAACCCAAGGTGCTGCTGCTCGATGAGCCGGTGGCGGGCATGAACGTCGAGGAGACCGAGGTGATGGCGGGCGACATCACCTCGGTCCGTGAGGAGCTGGGAATGGCGATGATCATGGTCGAGCACGACATGCAGCTGGTGATGGGCCTGGCCGAACAGATCGTGTGCCTCAGCTTCGGCGAGGTGATCGCCACCGGCGACCCGGCCACGGTGGCGGCCGACCCCGAGGTCATCGCTGCCTACCTGGGCACCCCGGAGGATGCGGTCTGATGGACAAGTTCCTCCAACTGTTCGTGTCGGGCGTGGCCCTCGGCGGCATCTACGCACTGATCGCCCTCGGCTTCGTGGTCATCTACAAGGCCACCGGCACCTTCAACTTCGCCCAGGGTGGCTTCGTGCTGCTCGGCACGTACCTCACGTATCAACTGGCGGTCGAGTGGGAGGTCAACTTCTATCTGTCCACCCTCATCGCGGTGCTGGCCATGGCCGGGGTGGCCATGCTCATCGAGCGGACCGTCCTGCGGCGCATGATGGACCAACCGGCATTCACCATCATCCTGGTGACGGTGGGGATCCTGCTGTTCCTCCAGCAGTTGGTGCCCATCATCTGGGATGAACCCGGGCTGCGGTTCGCCAATCCCTGGCTCGGCGAGGTGGTCGACATCGGTGGGGTCAGCATCTCGCACGCCAACATCTGGACGGTGGTCTATGCCGGGGTGGTGTTCGGAGCCTTCGCCCTGTTCTTCAAGTTCACCCGCACCGGCATCGGCATGCAGGCGGCCGCCCTCGATCAGGAAGCGGCCGCCGCGCAGGGCATCTCGGTGGCCCGCTCGTTCCAGGTCTCGTGGGCCATCGCCGGTGCCGTCGGCGTGCTGGCCGGCGTCATGCTCACCGCTCGCGGCGGGGACGCGCTGACCCCGGCCATCGGCTTCGTGGCCCTCCGGGCCCTCCCGGCCATGATCCTGGGCGGCCTCGACTCGCCCGGCGGGGCGGTGGTCGGCGGCGTGATCATCGGCGTGGCCGAGGTGCTGACCGCCGGGTACCTCGAGTACGAGTGGTTGGGCGCCAACTTCTCGTCGGTGGTGCCCTATCTGGTGCTCATCTTCGTTCTGCTGTTCCGACCATCGGGCCTGTTCGGCACCAAGGAAGTCGAGCGGGTGTGACCGACGATCTCCGCCTCCTTCGCTCTGCGGGCGCCCGCATCGGTGCGGCTCTGGCCGTGGCCGCCGTCGTGGTCACCCCCCTGCTCATCTCCAGCGACTTCTGGATGTCGGTCTTCATCGCCGCCGGGGTGTTCGCCCTCGGTGGCCTCGGCCTCAACCTGCTCACCGGCTACACCGGTCAGGCATCGCTGGGACAGGCCGCGTTCGTCCTCATCGGGGCGTACACGGCCGCCTGGTTCGGCGCGGACAAGGGGTGGCCGATGCTGCTGTGGATGGCCGCCGCCATGCTCGCCGCCGGCCTGGTGGGCGCCGCCATCGGACCGTTCGCGCTGCGGTTCAAGGGCAACTACCTGGTGGTGGTCAGCATCGCCCTGGTGTTCGTCACCGTCCACGTGCTCCAGAACTGGGACAGCTTCAGCGGCGGATTCAACGGCAAGTCTGTGGGAGGAATCAGCCTGTCGTTCCTCGTCGACTTCGGCGACCTGAGCATCTTCGGGAAGCAGTTCACCCCCGAGCAGGGACTGTTCTACCTGACGTGGATCGTGGTGGGATTGGCCACCCTGGCGGTGGCCAACATCATTCGCACCCGCCCGGGCCGGGCCCTCCAGGCCATCCGCGACCGCGACGTGGCCGCCGAGGTCATCGGTATCCGCGTGGCCCGCAACAAGGTCATCGTGTTCGCCCTGTCCGGCGCCATGGCTGGTCTGGCCGGCGGTCTCGACGCCGCCCGGGTCGGCTTCCTCACGCCCGGCGTGGCCGAATCCCAGTTGCTGCTCAGCATCCGGTACGTGGCCGTGATCGTGGTGGGCGGCGTCGGGACCGTGGTCGGGGCCATTGTCGGGGCGCTCTTCCTGGGTCCCCTACCGGAGCTGGTCGAGGAGTTCAGCGACAAGATCAACTTCACCGTGCCGCTGGTCGACCAGCCGCTGTTGAAGGACTCGGCCACCTCCGAGGGGATCATGAGCAACGCCGTCTTCTCCGAGATCCTGTTCAGCATCCTGCTCGTCGTGTTCCTCATGTTCCAGCCCCGTGGACTGGTGGGACTGTGGCACCGGATGGTCGCCTCCCTGAAGCGACGCGGAACACCCACCGACGATGCCGGGCCCGACATCGAACCGGTGGCCACCCCCCACTAGGCTTCCAGTCGATCGTCACGGGCATCAGACGGTGCCCACGGAGGGATTCACGGACATGACCAAGAAACTGTGGCTCGTCAGCGCCCTACTGCTGACCTTCGCCTTGTTCGCCGCGGCCTGCGGCAGCAGCGATGACAGCGGCGACTCGGCCGGTTCGGATACCACCGAGCCCACGGACGGATCGGATACCACGGCACCGACCGACGGCACCGAGCCCGCCGACAGCGGATCCGATGCGACGGTGGCCCCCGACGACGGCTCCGTCGAGCCGGCCGGCGACCCCGAGCCGGCTCCGGGCTTCGACGGCGAGACCATCAAGCTCGGATACCTCACCGACGAATCGGGTCCCCTCGCCATCCTGGGCGTCCCGCTCACCACTGGCTCGCAGATCTACTGGGACTACGTCAACGAGGAGCTCGGCGGCGTGGGGGGTCGCTACCAGGTGGAACTGGCCACCGGCGACACGAAGGACGATCCGTCGAGCGCGGTGCAGGAGTACCAGCGCCTCAAGGACGACTCGGTGCTGTTCGCCCAGATCCTGAGCACCCCGCCCACCCAGGCCGTGCTCGAGTTCCTGAAGGAGGACAACATCGTCGGCGTTCCCGGTTCGCTGGCCGGTACCTGGGCCAACGAAGCGGTGCTCATGCCCAACGGCGCGGCCTACGAGTACGAGATGATCAACATCGCCGACTGGTTCGTCAACGACTCGGGGCTGGGCGGTGTCGACACCGTCCAGTGCGTGGTCAGCGTGAACGATCTGTACGGCGAGGTCGGGCTCGACGGGCTGGAGTACGCGGCCGGTGAGCTGGGGTTCGAGCTGACCGAGAAGCGCACCATGAATCGCAACGACACCGACTTCGCGGCCACCGTCTCGGCCCTGGATCAGGCCGGCTGCGAGGCGGTGTACGCCATCACGGTGCCCCGCGAACAGTCGACGATGATGGCCGAGGCCGCCACCCAGGGCTTCGATCCCATCTGGCTGGGCGCATTGCCCTCGTACCTGAGTCTGTTGGCCGGACCCAACTTCGAGAAGTTCTACGTGGCGCTCGACAACCCCGACTTCAATGACACCAGCGTTCCCGGCATGGTCGACTTCCTCGAGCGGTTCGAGACCTACAAGCCCGACAGCGGCGCCGAGCCCAACTCGTTCTTCTTCAGTGGCTACTACCAGCAGATCGCCGTGCACGCCCTGCTGGAGAAGGCCGTGGAGCTGGGCGACCTGTCCCGGGAGGGCATCGCCAACGCCATGACCCAACTGGGTGAGGTCGAGACCGACGGGCTGACCGCGGAGAACTACGTGTACGGCGCCCCCGAGGATCGCATTCCCACCTCGGCCAGCCGGATCTTCGTGTACGACCCGGACAACCCACCCAACCTGTTGACCGAGCTGGCGTTGCTCGACAGCGAGCTCAACGACGGCTACGAGCTCGGCGGCTGACGCGGCACTGCTCGACCAGGAGCCGTCCGGCCCCACGGGGTCGGGCGGCTCCTGCGCGGCGAGCTAGGCGGGGCTGAACTCACAGGGCAGGTGCTTGATGCCGTTGATGAAGCTGTTCCACAACCGGTCGGGCGGGCCGGCGGCCTCGATGTCGGGCACCTTGTCGAACAGCTCGCGGAACATCACGGTGATCTCGCGCCGGGCCAGGTGGGCGCCCATGCAGAAATGGGGCCCCGGGCCGCCGAAACCCAGCTGATCGTTGGGCTTGCGGCGCACGTCGAAGCGGTAGGGATCTTCGAACACGGCCTCGTCGCGGTTGGCCGACCAGTAGAACATCCCGATCTTGTCGTTCTCGTTCATGACGACATCGCCCAGCTGCACCCCGTCGCGGGTGACCGTTCGGCGCATGTAGATCACGGGCGAGGACACCCGCACGATCTCCTCGACGGCGGTGGGAGCGACCTCGTCGAAGTTCTCCTGCCAGATGCGACGCTGCTCGGGGTTCTCGCAGAGATGGTGCAGACCCCAACCGATGGCGTTGCGGGTGGTCTCGTTGCCGGCCACGCACAACAGGATGAAGAACGAGGCGATCTCGGCGTCGGTGAGCCGCTCCCCGTCGACCTCGGCGTTGACCAACGTCGTGGTGAGGTCGTCGCCCTCCTCGCCCCGGCGAGCCTCGACCGTCTCGTTCATGATGTTGACCAACGTCATGGCCGCTCCGAACCCGTGGGCGATGGGGTCGGTCCCTTCGGGCGGGGCGAACTCGGGGTCGGCGCCGCCCAGGATGATGTTGGACGCATCGAACACGTCGTCGTAGCGCTCGGGCGGAACGGCCATCATGTCGCAGATGATCTCGAGCGGCAGGCGGGCGGCGACGTCGGTGACGAAGTCACAGCTGCCGGTGCTGCGGATGCGGTCGATGATGCGGTCGGCCGATGCCTGCACGTCGGCCTCGACCTTGGCCAACATGCGCGGGGTGAAGCCGCCCGAGACGATCTTGCGCAGGCGAGCATGACGCGGATCGTCCATGCCGATGATGGAGTTGAAGAACTCGTTGGCGATCTCCTGGAACTCCTCGGGTCCGTCCTGGAGGGTGATGCCCTTGGCCGAGCTGAACAACTCCGGGTGCTTGCTGGCGGTCAGGATGTCGGCGTGGCGGGTGACGGCGTAGAACCCGGGTCCCACCGGCCACTGGGGGAACTCCTCCAGCGGGTCTTCCTCCATGAACGCGATCGGACGCTCTCGCCGCAGGGTCTCGAAGGCCCCTTCGCGAACATCCAGCGGCAGCTGCCAGAAATCGCGATATCCCAGGCGAATGTCATCGAGTGCGAGCGATCGGTCCGGTTCCATCGATACCCCTGTCGTGATGGCGCGACCGTAGCCGAGCCGTCACGACCGGCCCCAACACCGCCTACAGGCCACTCGGGTCGGAACCCGCGGTGGGCATCAAACCCGCTCGGACCCGGTGGGCGACTCGGAGGCCGCAAGATCGAAGAACACGGCGAAGGCGGGCCACCGCTGCGGGATGGAGCGCAGGACCGGGAGCGCGAAGACCACTTCGGAAAGGCTGCCGTGCTGCTCGTAGACCACCGCGTTCAGGGCGAAAGCGAAGGCCAGGGTCCGCCCGATGACGAAGAACCAACCGAGCACGGCGATGGCGGCACCGACCGTGCTGTACACCGAGGATGCGTTGTCGATGGCGCCGGGCAGGTAGAGCTGGCTGATCGCCTGCATGCCCGCCAACAAGACGGCGATGAGCACGGACCCGGGGAGTATCGCCCCCGGATCGTGCGTGTCCCGGGGCAGGGCCAGCAGGAGCAGCGACCACAGGACCACATAGACCAGCGCGATGGCCACGAACGACACGGAAGCCACGGCGAATCCCAATCGTTGCCGAATCAGGTTCTCGATCACCCAGACCAACGCCATCCCGACGACGATGCCGACGACGATGCCGATCACCCGCACCGGTGTCCTCTGCTTGCCGCCCAGGCGCCACGACAAGGCGCTCGAGAGGGACAGTGCTCGGGTCAACGAGCGACCGGCCCACGCGATTCCGGCCACACCGGTGAGCAGCGCCAGCCATGCGCTCCGGCGGTTCTGCTCGAAGGCCAGGTCGATCTCACGCGCGAGCGTTCCCTTGAGATCCGCGGCCGAGGACACCGAACCCACATCGGCTTCCGCGCCGACGAGACCGGCGACTCCGACGGCGAGCAACACCAACGGCACGAAGAACAGGAACAGACGCAGGGACAGGGCGCTCCCGAGCAGGGTGCCCGCAGCGTCCCGGTCGCGCTCCACCACCCGCACGCCGGTGTCCACGAGGACGAGCCGTTGCCGCAGCTCATCGAGGGTCTGCTGGCCTCGCCGCTGCCATCGACGCAGCCAACCGGCCAGTCCGGTCGACTCGTTGTCGCCCGGTGTGAGCCCCATCAGGGGCCGGCCGGCACGCTCGACCGCCCGGTACCGTCGAGGGGATGGAACTCGTCGTCGGGGTGGCCGGTCACGCCGGGCCGGCCTCCACGGCTTGCTTCAGCCCCATGGTGAGCGACTTGCCGGCGCGGGCCAGGAGCTGCGAGTAGACGGGCCGGAACAGCTTGCCCACCGCCCCGCCCCGCATCTCCCAGCTGGTCTTCACCTGGGCCACGGTTGATCCATCGGGTCGGGCATGGAGCATCCAGTCCGAGCGCACATCCCGTGCGCCGGGCCCCAGCCCGGTGATGACGTAGCCGAGACGTTCGCCCGGTTCCCACACCACGATCTCCTCGCGTATGCGCATCGGGCCGTTGCGCACCACCCGAACGGTGCCGACCCCGAACGGTGGCTCGGTCTCCATGTCGGTTCCGGTCGAACCCGGGAACCAGTCGTGGAGCCGGTCGTATCCCTCGCCCAGCACCGCCCACACCTGCTGGGTGGATGCCTCGATGGTC
>JAOUEE010000422.1 GCA_029858875.1 Acidimicrobiia bacterium | reverse complement strand
CCGAGGACCTGTTCCGGGTGCAGACCAACATGTGGGCCCGGTACCACGTCGAGGATGCTCCCGCTTTCTACGCCCAGTCCCGCCAGTGGGCGGTGGCCCAGGATCCGGGTCGCAGTGCGGCCGACGGAGTCGATCAGGAGGCGACGTTCGACGAGGAGACCAACACCCGGGTCGTGCGCGATCGGCGGGTCGATCCCTATCACCAGTTGATCCAGCTGCCCGGCGAGGAGGAGTCCTCGTTCGTCCATCTGCGCACCTACGTCAACCAGTCGGCCGACGAGTCCCGCAAGGAGCTCAGTGCCTTCATGGTGGCCGTCAGCGACTTCGAGCGCTACGGCGAGCTGATCTCCTACGAGATGCCTTCGCGCGAGGTC
Organism: Acidimicrobiia bacterium; assembly: GCA_029858875.1. Lineage (GTDB taxonomy): Bacteria > Actinomycetota > Acidimicrobiia > Acidimicrobiales > SHLQ01 > JAOUEE01. The sequence continues at coordinate 2,667 of JAOUEE010000422.1, read as the reverse complement.
CCGGGCCCGGCCATCGTGGCCTCCAACATCTCCACCGAGGGCCGCATATCCAGCGAGCTGACCCAGCTCAACCAGCAGGGATCCACGGTCAACTTCGGTGACCTCATCCTGTTGCCGGTGGGCGACTCGATCGTGTACGTCCGGGCCATGTACGTGCAGGCCAGTGGTACCACGTTGCCCCGCGTGCAGTTCGTGATCGCCGTCGATGGCGATCGGGTGGCCTTCAGCACCTCGCTGAACGGGGCGCTGCGGCAGCTGGTGCCGGGCAGCGACGAGCTCATCGACGAGCTGTTGCCCCAGAACACCGGTCCCACCGAGGACGGCATCGCCAGCGACGGCTCCCCGGAGCCGGGCGGTACCGAGCAACCGACCACCGGCACCCAGGACGTCGACGCCCTGCTGGACCAGCTCCTGGAGCTCCAGGCCCAACAGGGTGAGCTCACCGACCAACTCAACGAGTTGCTGCTCGAGCTGCTCGAACAGGCCGGGATCGAGGTGCCGACCTCCTCCACCACCACCGTCACCACACCCGACGAGCCGGCCCCCACCACAACCACCGAACCCGATCCCGAATCGGCCTGACCCGCCGCCGTGTGCTCGGGCCCACCGGCCGGCGGGTCGTGCCGTGCGACGGTACGCCATCACCGGAGCAGTGCGGGCGAGGCGGGTGTGGCGGGCGGGCTCAATCGTCGTCGAGTGGCTCCCAGCCCGGGGTGGCGTCGGTGGTCACCGGTGGCGGCAGGTTCTCCAGATCCATGTCGGACACGGAGGTGGGCTCGTCGGTGCGATCGCGGCCGTGGGCCAGCGCGTCGATACGGGCCTGGAGGTCCACCGTGACCCGCGACAGCTCGGCGGCCAGGCGGGCCGAGTGCAGCCGGAGGTCGATGAGGTCGCCGTGCTCGGCCTGAGCGAGGCGGTCCATCTCGGTGTGGGCCAGCACCTCTTCCACCCGGGTGAGGCGTCGATCGATGGACTCGAGCCGGCGAAGGACGTCGCGCAGCACGTCGGCCCCGGTGTCGGCAGCGGGGGCGGGCGTTGCGGCGTCGGATCGGTCTCGGCGGCGGGCCATGGTCAGTCGCCGCCTGCTCGGAACACGATGTCGCGGGCCTGTCGGGCGAGGGGTTCGTCCACCATCTGGCCGTCGAAGGCGATGGCGCCTTGTCCGGCTGCGGCGGCGTCCTCGTAGGCGGCCAGCAGGGCGCGCGCTCGGGCCACGTCCTCGGCCGATGGGGTGAAGGCCTGATGGGCCAGGGTCACCTGGGCCGGGTGGATGCACAGCTTGCCCCGGTACCCCAGCATGGCGCCCTCGGCCGCGTCGGCGAGGAAGCGACGATCGTCGCCGAAGTCGGTCACCACCTGGTCCAGCGCATGGACGCCACCCACCCGCGCCGCCAGTGCCACCCGCGAGCGGGCGTACAGCACTTCCTGGTTGTGGGCGGTTCGCACCCCGCCCAGGTCGCTGATGTAGTCCTCGGCGCCGAAGTAGGCATGGGTCACCGGCGGGGCCAACAGTGCGTCGGCCCGGACCACCCCGGCCGCGGTCTCGATGCCGGCCATGATGGCCAGCTCCGCGAGATGGGCGGCGGCCAGCGCGGCCCGTACCACCTGCACCTGCTCGCCGCTCTCGACCTTGGGCACCACCACGCCGGCCACGCCCCGGGGGATGGCCTCGGCCACATCGGCTTCGAACCACTCGGTGGGAACGGCGTTGACCCGGATCCACACCGCCGGCCCTTCGGGCTGGGCGAGCAGCGTCTCGGCTCCGGCCCGGGCCTGGGGCCGGGCGGTCACCTTGGCGCCGAGCGGTACGGCGTCCTCGAGGTCGAACACCACGGCGTCGGCCCCACGATCGGCCAGCTTGGCGACCAGCTCGGGCTTGGTGGCGGGGGCGAAGAGCAGGCTACGCATGTCACGACTCCAGTTCGGGTCGGTGGCGGAAGGCGTCCAGCGCTTCGGGGTTGGCCAGTGCCTCGGCATTGTCGATGGGCCGGCCGTGAATCACATCGCGCACGGCCAGCTCCACGATCTTGCCGCTACGGGTTCGGGGGATCTCCGGTACGGACAGGATTCGGTCTGGAACGTGCCGGGGCGAAGCGTTGTCGCGGACCTGACGGCGGATCCGGGACTGCAGGGCATCGTCGAACGAAGCGCCCTCGGCCAGCACGACGAACAGGACGACGCGGGTGTCGTCGTCCCAGTCCTGGGCCACCACCAGTGACTCGGCGATCTCCGGGAGGGCCTCGACCTGCCGGTAGATCTCGGCCGTGCCGATGCGGACCCCGCCCGGATTGAGGGTGGCATCGGACCGGCCGTGGATGACGAAGCCACCGTGGTCGGTCCGTTCGGCGAAGTCGCCCTGGTGCCACATGCCCGGGAACCGGGCGAAATAGGCGTCGTGGTAGCGATCGCCCGACGGGTCGCCCCAGAACCGCAGCGGCATCGAGGGGAAGGGTCGGGTGCAGACCAGTTCTCCCGCCTGACCGGCGGACACCGGTCGGCCGTCGCCATCCACCACGGCCATGGCCTGGCCCAGCCCGGGGGCCTGGATCTCGCCACGATGCACCGGCCCCGTCGGATCCCCGGCGACCAGGCAACCGCACAGGTCGGTGCCCCCCGAGATGGAGGCCAGGTGGACGTCGGCCTTGATGTGCTCGTAGACGTAGTCGA
>JAOUEE010000421.1 GCA_029858875.1 Acidimicrobiia bacterium | reverse complement strand
CGACGCGTTGGCCGCCTGGGCCGATGCCGATCCGTCGCGCTTCTACCTGTTCGACACCTTCGCCGGGAATCCGCCCGTGGCCGACCATCGCCAGCATCGGGACAAGCTCGCTGACCTCATCCGGCGATCGCGCTACTTCCTGGTGAACGAGGCCAAGGTCGACCAGCCGGGCGAGACCGGACGCCAGTCCGAGGTCGGCTACCGCTTCTTCGAGGGAGCCGCGGCCGGTGCCGTCATGATCGGGACAGCCACCACCGCCCCGGCCTTCGACCGATTGTTCGACTGGGACGAACCGGTCATCGTGGTCGACGACTCGGGGGCCGATCTGGCCGATCGAATCGCCGAGCTCGACGCCGATCCCGAGCGGCGACGAGGGATCCGCCGCCGCAACGCGGCGGGGTCGCTACGCGCGCACGATCCTGCGCACCGGTGGCGTACGGTGTTGGCCACCCTCGATGTGGCCGAGACCGCCGGCACCGATGAGCGCATCCGTCGACTGGCGGAACGGGCCGACGAGGTCGATCCCGATGGAGAGCAGGTGGCAGCATGAAGGTCGGCATCCTGGCGGGAGGACGCGGCACCCGTTTGGCCGAGGAGACCGAACTGCGACCCAAGCCCATGGTCGAGATCGGCGGCAAGCCTCTGCTGTGGCACATCATGCGCCACTACGCCCATTTCGGGCACAAGGACTTCGTGGTCGCCTGCGGCTACAAGGGAGACGTCATCAAGAGGTGGTTCGCCGATCGCCTCGCCACCGCCGGTGACCTCACCGTCGACTTCGCCAAGGGCTCGGTCACCCCGCACGCGACCGACGACGACGTCGATTGGACCGTCGAGCTGGTGGACACCGGGCTCAAGACGGCCACCGGCGGTCGCATCAAACGGCTCCGTCGCCAGATGGGCGACGAGACGTTCATGATCACCTGGGGCGACGGGCTGTCCAACATCGACCTCGACGCCCTGATCGACTTCCACCGTTCGCACGGCAAGCTGGCCACGCTCACCGCCGTCCGGCCACCGGCCCGCTTCGGCCACCTCGATCTGGACGGCGAGGTCGTCGAGAGCTTCTCGGAGAAGCCCCAGACCGGCGAGGGTTGGATCAACGGGGCCTTCTTCGTGCTGGAGCCCGACGTGTTCGACTACATCGAGAGTGATCACACCATGTTCGAGCGCGAGCCGCTGGAGCAGCTGGCCAAGGATGGCCAGCTGATGGCCTACCGCCACTACGACTTCTGGCAGTGCATGGACACCCTGCGCGACAAGCGGCGACTCCAGGACCTGTGGGACCAGGGAGCGCCCTGGCGCATGGACGGCTCGGGACCGTCGTCATGAGAGTGCTCGTCACCGGGCACGACGGCTACATCGGGCAGCTGCTGGTTCCCCTCTTCCTCGATGCCGGCCACGAGGTCACCGGGCTCGACTCGTATCTCTTCGAGTCCTGCGTGCTCCACACCCCCGAAGGTGTGCGGGCCGGCCCCACGGCCGTCGTGCGGGCCGACATCCGAGAGGTCGGACCATCGGTGTTCGAGGGGATCGACGCAGTGGTCCATCTGGCCGGCATCTCCAACGATCCGCTGGGCAACCTGCGCCCGGAGTGCACCGACGACATCAACCACCACGCCACCACCCGGTTGGCCCGGATGGCCAAGCACGCCGGCGTGGCCCGCTTCCTGCACTCATCCACGTGCAGTCTGTACGGCGCCCAGGGAGACCAGTACATCGACGAGACGGCGGCCATGAACCCGGTCACCCCGTACGGGCGGTCCAAGGTGGCCGCCGAACGAGACCTGGCCGAACTGGCCGACGATGCCTTCCATCCCACCTACTTGCGCAATGCGACCGCGTTCGGGGCTTCGGCCCGGCTACGCGGCGATCTCGTCGTGAACAACCTCACCGGACACGCGGTGGCCACCGGAGAGGTGTTCCTCAAGAGCGATGGCACCTCGTGGCGGCCGTTGGTCCACATCGAGGACATCGGCCGAGCGTTCCTCGCCCTGGCCGAGGCGCCGCTGGATCTGGTGCACGACCAGGCGTTCAACGTCGGGATCACCGACGAGAACTACCGGATCCGCGACGTGGCCCAGATCGTGGCCGAGGTGGTTCCCGGCAGTCGGGTCACCCTGTCCGACACCGCGTTCGACGACCCGGTCAACTACAGGGTCAACTGCGACAAGCTGGCCCAGGTCCCCGGCTTCGAGCCGACGTGGACCGTGCGTTCCGGGGTCGAGCAGCTGTACCGGGCCTTCCTGCATCACGGCCTGCACCTCGACGACCTCGAGGGACCCACGTTCCGTCGACTCCACTTCGTCTCGCAGATGCAGGAGTCCGGGCGACTGGACGAGAGCCTGCGCTGGCGGGTGGCCGCGTGAGCGCCAGCTCTGCCTGCTGATGCCGATCACGCAGTGCCGCTCCAGCGGCAGCACCGATCTGCGGCCGTTCCTCGACCTCGGCACCCTGCCGCTGGCCGACGCCCTCGTTCGGCCGGGCGACGTGGGCGACCCCGAAGCTCGCTTCCCGCTGGCGCTGGCGTTCTGTCCCGAGTCGGCGCTGGTGCAGACCACCGAGAACGTGGCGCCCGAGCAGCTCTTCGTCGACAACTACCTGTACTTCTCGTCGTTCAGCGACCACCTGCTGGACCATTCCCGCACCAACGCCCTGGACCTCATCGAGCAGCGCCGGTTGGGGTCCGAGAGCCTCGTGGTGGAAGTGGCGTCCAACGACGGCTATCTGCTGCGCAACTTCGTCGAGCACGACATCCCAGTGCTGGGCATCGATCCCGCGCCCGACCAGGCGGCGGCGGCCAACCAGGCCGGCGTGCCCACCATCACCGAGTTCTTCGGCGAGGACCTGGCCCGCTGGCTGGTCGACACCGGACGCCGGGCCGACGTGATCGTGGCCAACAACGTGTTCGCCCACGTCCCCGACATCAACGGCTTCACCCGGGGGTTGGCCACCCTGCTGGCCGATGACGGGGTGATCACCATCGAGAACGCCTACGTGCGCGACCTCATCGAGCACGGGGAGTTCGACACGATCTACCACG
>JAOUEE010000420.1 GCA_029858875.1 Acidimicrobiia bacterium | reverse complement strand
GTCGCCGTGGATCTCACCGGCATGCTCCCGACGGTGCGCGTGCCGCGTGCCGTCCCCCGCTCGCTACCACCCGAGACCTCCCGCCGGATCCTCGCCGCGTGCACCGACACCCGCGCCCGACTCATCGTCACGCTCATGTTGCAGCTTGGGCTGCGGTGCGCCGAAGTCGCCCGCATCACCCTCGCCGACATCTCCCCCGGCGCCGACTCCCTCCTCGTGCATGGGAAGGGCGGCCACGAGCGTCTCCTGCCCATCACGACCGAAGCACGGGCCGTGCTGGTCGAGTACCTCGCCGACCACCCGGAAGCCACCACAGGGCCACTGGTGCGCTCTCACCACAACTACCGGCGGGGCGTGTCCGCCGACCTGGTGTCCCGGATCGTGGGCGACGCCATGCGGACCGCCGACGTCAAACTCGTCCGCGGTGACGGTGTCTCCGCGCACGCCCTCCGGCACAGTTTCGCCACCGACCTCATCCACCACGGCGCACCCCTCCCGATCATCCAACGCGCTCGGCCACGCCAGCTTGCGGACCACGGGCAGATACGTCGGCGCCACACCGCACGAGCTACGCGACCACCTCGAAGGCCGCCACTACGATCCCCCACCGGAGAACCACACCATGACCGATAACAAGACCGCCAAGAACGAAGACCTCACCCCGAACCAACGCGCCGTCCTCGAGCGGGGCCGCCGGATGCTGGCCGGTTGGCGCCGGCCGATCGCCCCTGCCGACGCCGAACACACCGGCGACCCCGAGACTGACGTCGACGCCCGCAACGAACTCCTCGGCATCGTCATGCCAGGCCGCCCACCCCAAACCCGCATCGGATGACCCGCCACGAAGGTCTCGCCGCCAGACAGCTCACGGCGCTACCGGCGGCGCGAATGACCCCCCGCCAACACACCCACCGACACCGGCACACCACTTACTCGCTCAACCACCCCAGCCCGCTCAAGCTCCCGCAGCAGCCCATCCGACCCCACCCGGCGGGCCGACTCCAACCACTCCCGACCCGCAGCGACACCAAGGTCACGGCCCGACGACCAAACCGCCGACCCCACCGCCGCACCACCCGACGCCCGATCGAGCAACGTCACCGCCACGATCCCCATCGCCTGCACCAAATCGTCGTGACCGTCGCGATCGTGGTCAACACGAACGGCGCCGTTCGCCTTCTCGACCAGCTTCACGCGTCGAAGCTCAGTCTCCAGACCCGGCCGGTCCCCATCCCGCGGAATCAGCAACCGCCGATCGCGCAACAGAGCGAACAAGGCCGAAGCCCGGCGACTGTTCGACCCCTCGCTGAACACATGGTCCTCAACAGCGACACCCGCCGCACGTAGACGCTGGGACATCTGCGCCGACTGCCACGGATCCGCCGCCACCTTCGGCCGATTGAACACCCGCCACGCCTCCAACAGCGTCGCCTCAACGTCGCCGAGGTCCACCGCCGAGAGCCGGCCCGGCACCCAATGCTTGACGAGATCCACGACGAGCACCGGCGGCCGGTCACCCACAAACGGGTCCTTGGGGAGCGACCACCACGCCCCCGGCGGCCGGCCCACCGCATCGGGATGCTCGAGGTGACCGACGACCAGGGCGCTGCGGTCTCTCTTGAGGCCGAGGTCGAGGCCGGCGACATACCGGCGGCCAGGCAGCGGCTCCACCGGGCCATCCAAGGTGGCTGCCGCGTCGACGTCCTCGCTCGTCGCGAGTCGCTCCTCAGGCTCCGTCCAGACGTTGAGATGGAGCCGCGCGAACTGGCTCGGCGTCAATAGCTTCCGCTGCTCGTCGAGCGCCTCCGACGAGAGCCACGGGACCGGCCCCGGCATCGACGACACCCGCCACCGCGGCGACTCTTCCGCGTGCTGGAGCACCTTGTGCGACCAGTGCGACGGCGACCCGGCGCTGGTGGCCAGGACGAGCCGGCAGTTGCGCTTCGGCTGGCTCGACAGGATGGCCGTCCACGTTGTGGTGTGAGTTGGCACTGGAGGCCAGGCGGCCAGCTCATCGACGATCAGCAGCGACGGCAGGAGGCCGAACGCGCCGTGAGCGTCAGCGGCTTGGATCTCAATCCGGCCACCGTGCTGCGGGCTCTCCGCCGAGTGGAGGCCGAAGTCCACGAGACCCGGACCGAGGCCGGTGGCGGAGGCGATCCGGCGCATGGCATCGACGAGCAGCCGGGCCTGGTCCTTGTCGGTGGCGAAGCCGTAGGCGAGTTCGCCGGGACCGAGTCGGCCGGTGAGGAGCATGGTGAGCGCAACCGCAGCAAGGTCGCTCGTTTTCGACCCGCCCCGTGGCCGGCAGATGAAGTGGAGTCTCGGGCTGGTCGGGTCATCGTCGAGGATGGCGGCGGCGTCCTGGACCTGATGCGGGGTGGCGACCTCGCCCCACCTCATGCCGTCAGAAAGCTTGAGACCCCGGAGCACATCGAGGGCCTCCGGTGATGCTGGCAGGCCCGCACGGGCGGTCTCGCGCGCGCTCACGACACGTCAGCCGTCGCCGGCACCGATGACCCCGGCGGCGGGTTCGGTGTGGCCGACGCGGGGGACGGTGGATCGGCCGGCGGCGGCCAAGTCGGCCAGCCCGATCTGGCCCTGCTCGACGTCGAGCAACAGGCGGGCCACCTCGGCACGCGCTTTCGGGCTCAGGCCGCACTCGCCTCTTCTGATGCCGCAGCGATGCTCGACGCGCAGCATCGCGTCGAGGGCGGGCCGATAGTCGGGGTCGCCGGGGTCGAGGGTGTCGAGGTGGTCGCGCAAACCGACGAGCCGCAGCTCGAGGTCGGCGTAGGTGGCGACCAAGGAGCGGAAGTCGGCCAGATGCGGGTAGACGTCGACCAGGCCGTCGGTGAGCGCTTCGACCTCGGCCGTGTTCTCGAGACTGGCCCAGGCACCGTGCTTCTGGGCGACGCTGTTACCTGGTTGGTAAAGCTCGGTCGACACCCCTCACCAGCCCCGTGCCCCGTGGTCGGGGGTAACTACGCCGTAACGTGACGGTCGGGTCACGTGACGCTCGCCATAGCCGCCTTCTTCGCCCTTCGCCGGTGTTCGTC
>JAOUEE010000091.1 GCA_029858875.1 Acidimicrobiia bacterium | reverse complement strand
CCCGGGATCTCGCTACTCCAGCCCGGCCCAGTCCTCGGGGTTGGCTTCGAAGAAGTGGTCGACGATCCCCCCGTCGACACCGTCGACCAGGACCAGTCCCCGCTGCGTGGGCGGCGACTCGTGGGAGTACAGGAGGATGCGCCACGTCGGACGGCTGCGCAGACCCCGCCACCCCAGTTGCGCCGACGCGTGGCCCACTGGAAAGCCGGCTTCGCGGGTGGCGACAACGAGGGCGTCGCGCTCGTCGACGGCCAGGTTCCAGCTGCCCTGGAGCTGGTAGAGGCCCATGAAGGTGAGCCCCGCGCCGGCCCAGAGGAATCCGGTGTTCACCAGCACGGGGTCCTGATCGCGGGTGATGAGCCACAGTCCGATGCAGCCCGCCGCCAGCACCAGATAGATGACGCCGGGCACGCGGCGCCGACTGTTGTTGGGGAACAGATACGGCCCGACGAACTCGGTGACGTCGAGGTCGGCCGGCAGCTCGTCGACGACATCGTCGTCGCGGACGGGCTTCTGCTCGTCACCGGCATCGTCGTCGCCGGCGATGGCTGGATCGTCGGCAGCCTCGTCGTCGCGGACGGGCTGGTCGTCATCGGCGGGCGGCGTCACGACGGAGAGCCTATGGCTGGTCGGCCGCAGGCGCCTCGTCCGGCCAGACGGCCGCCAAACGGGACCACACGTCGCTCAGGCTCTCGGGCAGGACTCGAGCCTCGGCCACCGTGGTCATGAAATTGGTGTCACCACTCCATCGGGGCAGCACGTGCACGTGCAGGTGGCCGGGCACGCCGGCCCCCGAACCCTCGCCGATGTTGATGCCCACGTTGATGCCGTCGGGCCGGTAGGCCTGCTGCACGGCGGCCACGGCCTTGCGCACACCCGACCACAGCTCGGCGTGTTCGGCTTCGGTGAGCTGTGCCAGATCGGCCACCCCGCGCTGAGGCAACACCATCACGTGTCCCGAGCTGTACGGATAGGCGTTGAGGAGGGCGAAACAGCTCTCGCCCCGCCACAGGATGAAGGACTCGGGATCGGACAGTCCACTGTTGAGGATTCCCTCGAACAGGGTCATCCCGGCGGGGACCTCCGATGCCCGGGCATCGTCGTCGCGATCGATGTACGGCATGCGCCAACCGGCCCACAACCGATCGAGGGGGCTACCGGTCACGACCTGGTCTCGACCTCGGCACTCAGCCGCTGGGCGAACGCTTCGAGCGTGACGTCACGTTCGGGCTGGGACTCACCCCGGCGGTTGACCCCGACGGTGCCACCCGCCACGTCATCGTCGCCCACCACCAACAGGTAGGGGATCTTCTGGACCTTGCCGTTGCGGACGCGCTTGCCCAGCGGCTCGGTGGCCGCCACGTGATCGACCCGGAATCCCCGCTGGCGCAGCTGTTCGACGACACGGTCGGCATACGCCGAATGCTCGTCGGCCACCGGCAGCACCCGTACCTGCACTGGCGCCAGCCAGGCGGGGAACGCACCGGCGTAGTGCTCGATGAGCACGCCGAAGAAGCGCTCGATGGAGCCCATCAGCGCCCGGTGGATCATGACCGGCTGGTGGCGCTCCCCGTCGGCGCCCACGTACTCGAGGCCGAACCGCTCGGGCAGCGTGAAATCGAGCTGGATGGTGGACAGCTGCCAGGCCCGACCGATGGCGTCGCGCACATCGACATCGATCTTGGGGCCGTAGAACGCCCCGCCGCCCACATCGACCACGTACTCCAGATCGGCCTTCTCGAGGGCCACCCGCAACCCCTCGGTGGCCATGTGCCAGATCTCGTCGTCACCGACGGACTTCTCGTCCGGTCGGGTGGACAGCTTGGCCTGGAAGTCCTGGAAGCCGAAGGCACGCAGCACCGACAGAACGAAGTCGAGCAGCGAGGCCAGCTCCTCGGCGACGTCGTCGCGAGTGGTGAAGATGTGGCTGTCGTCCTGGGTGAAACCCCGACTCCGCAGGAGCCCGTGCACCGCGCCGGACAGCTCGTAGCGATACACGGTGCCCAGCTCGAAGTACCGGAGGGGCAGCTCTCGGTAGGACCGCTGGCTGCTCTTGTAGACCATCACGTGGAACGGACAGTTCATCGGCTTCGGGTAGTACGTGGTCCCGTCCATCTCCATGGGTGGATACATGCCGTCCGCGTAGAAGTCGAGGTGTCCGCTCGTCTCCCACAGCACGCTCTTGGCGATGTGGGGACTGAAGACGAACTCGTACCCGCCCTGCTCGTGACGATGACGGCTGTAGTCCTCCATCTGCTGGCGGATCACGGCCCCCTTGGGATGCCAGACGGCCAGTCCGGGACCCAGTTCCTCGGGCCACGACACCAGGTCGAGCTCGGCCGCCAGGCGGCGATGGTCGCGCTTCTCGGCCTCGGCCAGGTTCTGCAGGTGGGTCTTGAGCTCCTTCTTGGACGCCCAGGCCGTGCCGTACACCCGCTGGAGCTGCGGCCCCTTCTCGTTGCCTCGCCAATAGGCCCCCGCCACCTTCTGGAGGCGGAAGTGACCCAACCGACCGGTGGCGGGTACGTGAGGACCGGTGCACATGTCCCGGAACACCGACGGGTCGTCGATGTCGCCGTTGGCGTAGTAGCTGATACGGTCGGACCCGCCGATCTCGCCGGCGTCCTCGGCGTCGGCCTGTCCGGATCGGACCCGTTCGATGATCTCGCGCTTGTAGGGCTCGTCGGCGAAGAACTCGAGAGCCTCCCCGATGGACAGCTCGCGGCGCCGGAAGGGCTGGTCGGCGGTCACGATCTCGTTCATGCGGGCCTCGATGGCCTGCAGGTCGTCGTCGCTCAACGTCGCGCCGCCCGGCAGCTCGACGTCGTAGTAGAAGCCGACATCGATGGGGGGTCCGATGGCCAGCTGCGTGCCGGGATGGAGATCGAGAATGGCCTGGGCCAGCACGTGCGCCGTGCTGTGTCGCAGCGTCTCGAGGCCCAGATCGGAATCGGGCGTCACGATCTGCACGGCGGCACCGTCGACCAGTGGACGGTCGAGGTCCTGGGGACGGCCATCGACGGTGACGATGAGCGCATCACGGGCCAGGCCGGAACCGATGTCGGCCGCCAGGTCGGCCCCGGTGGCGCCGTCGTCGAGCGAGCGATCGGAACCGTCGGGCAGCGTCACCTTGATCATGCCTGTGAGGGTAATGGTGCCGCGTCATCGAACTGTGGAGATTCATCGACGAGATGGCGGGCCCGGCACCGGCCGCCCGCCCGACGCTACGCTCGGTCGCCGTGCAGGACGAGCTGGTGGCCACCCTCGATGCCACTGGCGTCGAGTACGAGCTGGTGCCGTGTGATCCCGCCCTCGCCGATACGGCGGCGTTCTGCGAGGCGTACGGCTACGCGATCGAGGACTCGGCCAACACGATCTTGGTCGTGGGCAAGGCGGATCCACCCCGATACGTCGCGTGTGTGGTCCTGGCCCACACCCGACTCGACGTCAACAAGGTCGTGCGGAAGCGGCTGCAGACCCGCAAGGCCTCGTTCGCCGGGGCCGACGACACCGAACGCCTCACCGGCATGACCATCGGCGGCGTCACCCCGTTCGGGCTCCCGGCCGCCGTACCGGTGTGGGTCGACGCCCGGGTCATGACGCGTGACACGATCGTGCTGGGGGGCGCGAGCCGAGACCGCAAGGTGCTGGCGTCGCCGCGCATCCTGACGGCAACCGGCGCCACCGTGATCGAGGGACTGGCCCTCGATCCGTCCTGACGTCAGCCCTCGCCCGGTTCCCAACCGGGTGGGGCCAGCACGAATCCCTCGAACTCGAAGCCGGGGGCAACGACACACGACACCAGCGTCCACGAACCCTGCGATGCTGCCGCCTGCCACTGCCCGGCCGGCACGACGATCTGCGGTCGTTGGCCTGCGGCCAGATCGACGCCCAGCACCGTTCGCTGCACCGTCGCGCCGTCGGGCGAACACGACAGCTCCAGTGGATCGCCGTCGTGGAAGACCCAGATCTCGTCGCCGTCGCAGGTGTGCCAGTGCGAACGTTCGCCGGCCCGCAGCAGGAAGTAGATGCCGGTGCTGGTGGCCCGACCGTCCACACCCGCATCGGCTCGCCAGGTCTCGGCGTACCACCCGCCCTCGGGGTGAGGTCGCAGCCCCAGGCGATCGATCAGGGCGTCGGCGTCCGATGACACGCGGCGCATGCTAGTAGGCGAGCACGTCGATGCTGATGGCCACGCTCCAGTGCAGCACGCCCCCCCAGAAGGCGCTGCCCTGCCGCAACGACACCACGCCCAGCACCGATCCGGCCACGATGGAACCGATGGCCTCGGGCAGGGGCTTGCCGAAGTGGATGGTGACGTAGGGCACCACCATGACGGGCACGGCGAGGACACCCAGGCGGGGAGCCAGGCCGTGCACGCCGAACCCGCGGAAGAACAGCTCGAGGGCGATGAACTGACCGAGGTACAGCACCTCCCACAACACGAACCACGGCCACAGCGATTCGAGCTCGTTGGGGGTGTAGAAGGGATAGGTGTCCTGGAACGATGCCTGGGTGCTCGCCAGCAGGACCAACGGCAGCATCAGCGCGTAGAGGCCGACGTACACCCGCAGGCGCTGCCAGCCCCGGTCCACCCGCCAACCCAGGGTGCTCATGCGCCGCCGCAGTACCCACCGACCCACCACGTAGGCCGGCGCCAGGTACACGACCATGCGGAAGATGGCGAAGTACGCCCGCCGGTTGAAGGCCTGGTGCACCGATTCGTTCATCGCGTGGTCGAGGCGACCGCCCAGCCCGTCGAGGCCCAACGCGTCCAGACCGGTGACGAGCCAGCTGATCTGACTGCCCGATCCCAGGTATCGGCTGGCGATGAGCACACCGGTGACGGTGAGCAGCACCACCGTGACATCCCGCTCGGCGGGCCCGAACTCCAGGTCGGGGCCCAACGAGAGTGCTCGACGGCTCGTGGTCACACCTCGGTCGCGGTTCAGTCGAGACGACGGAGGTGGGTCCGGTAGTACCGGCCCCGCTCGACGTACACCATGGCGTTCTCCATGTTGTCGTCCTCGGAGACGGTGCCCTCGCGGATCTTGGCCGGCACGCCGAGGGCCATCGACAACGGCGGCACCTCGGTTCCCCCCGACACGACGGCGTTGGCACCCACGATGGCGCCCCGCCCGATCACCGCGTGGGGCAACACGATGGAGCCAGAACCGATCAGGGCCCGGTCGTGGATCCGGCAGCCCTCCACATGGACGTTGTGGCCGATGGTGCAGTCATCGCCGATGACGGTGGGCGTGTCGTGCAGGCAGTGGATGACGGAGCCGTCCTGGATCGACGACCGTCGGCCGATCTGGATACCGCTGTCGTCGCCCCGCAGCACGGCACCGGGCCAGATGGTGGACTCGGCGCCGATGGACACCCGGCCGATGACCACGGCGTCGGGATGCACGTACGCCTCGGCGTGGATATCGGGCTCGAGGTCACCCAACGCGTAGATGGCCACGATCAGAACCCGTGGAACTGCCCGTAGCGACCGCCGTGGAACACCAGCGGCACCCGCTCGTGGTCGCCGTCGAGGTCGAGGACGCGCCCGATCACGATGTAGTGATCGCCCGCCTCGACCACGTTGTCGATGGCGCAGTCGATCCAGGCGCTCGATCCCTCCAGTCGGGGGGCGCCGCTACCGGCGGGCTCCCAGCCGAAGGTGTCGAACGGGTCGACCTCCTTGGTGAAGAAGGCGTTGCACACCTCGAGCTGGTCGTGGCCCATCACGTTCACGCAGAAGTGACCGGCTCGCTCGATCTGGGGCCAGGTCTTGGATGTGTTGCCGGGCAAGAACATCACGAGGGGTGGGTCGAGCGACACCGACCCGAACGAGCCGATCACCATGGCCACCGGCTGGTCACCGTCCATGGCGGTGACCACCGTGACACCGGTGGGGAAACAACCCATCACCCTCCGGAACCGGTCCCCGTCGATGCTCTCGCTCACGTCGAGCTCTCCTCGTCTTGCCTGCGACGGGGCGAGGGTACCCGATACCGGTGACGGGGCTGACCCGCTACCGGTGATCAGTCACCGAGGACGAGGCGCAGGCCTTCGGACGCTGTCATCACCTCGGACACACCGGTGGGCTCGGCCAGATCAGCCACATGGCGACCCAACTCGTCGACCATGTCGTCGTCATGGTGCGGGTCGTGGTGGAACAAGACCAGTGTGTCGGCACCACCCTGGTTGGCGACCTCGAGAGCGTACTCGACGGTGCAGTGCCCCCAGTGGGGACGCTGGGCGAACTCGGTGGCCGTGAACTGTGCATCGTGGATGAGGACATCACAACCGTCGACCAGCTCGAGCACGCGCTCGTCGACATGGCGGTGGTCGTCGAGCGGCTGCTGATGATCGGGGATGTACACGATGGACTGCCCGCCCCACTCGACCCGGTAGCCATTGGTGACCCCGACATGGGGAACCGCTCGACTGAGCACCTTGGCCGGGCCCACCGCGAACGAGTCGTCGGCGGTGTCGTGAAACCGGACGTCTCCGGTGAGCTGGGAGTAGTGGATGGGAAAGAACGGCGGGTTGACGAAGGTGGCGAAGGCCGACTCGAGACTGGACCCGGGCTCGGTGGGTCCGTGCACATCGAGCACCGCGCCCTGTTGATGCAGCGGCAGGAAGAAGGGCAGACCCTGCACGTGGTCCCAGTGCAGGTGCGTCACGAGAGCCGTGGCGTGGAAGTCGTCCACCGGATCGAGATCGGTACCCCACACCCGTAGACCGGTTCCCATGTCGAAGACGATGGGTGACCCATCGTCGCTGTCGACGACCACGCAGGAGGTGTTGCCGCCGACACGCTGCTTGTCCGGGCACGGACAGGGAGTGGAGCCCCTGACGCCATAGAAAGTCACGTGCACCAACGCGTTGAACCCCCTGCTTCGGCAATTGGTGAATTGCGAGTGGATTCGATCGTAGAGGAAGTCGCGCCCGTCTGAAAGGAAGGTGACAGAAGCCACCGAATCCGCGACCCGGTTCGGGCGATCCGGGTTGGCCCCGGCGTGCCAGTATGGCGAGCGCTCCGTCGAAGACCGATCCGAGGCCATGATGCCCGAACCCGCCACCCCCGCCCGGCCCGAACCCGCCACTCCCATCCTGCCCGATGGTCTGGTGGCCATCGTCAAACGCGACTGCCCGACGTGCGAGTTGGTGGCGCCGGTGCTCCTCGATCTGGCCGGCGCGGACACGCCGCTCACCGTCTTCACCCAGGACGACCCGTCGTTCCCCACCGCGGCTGACTGGGTCGTCGACGACACCGACCTCGGCGTCTCGTGGCATCACGACATCGAGACGGTGCCGACGCTGCTGTTGGTGCGCGACGGCCGCGAGCAGGAGCGCACCGTCGGCTGGTCCCGTCAGCACTGGCAGGAGCTCACCGGCGCCGACGCACTGGGGCCCGGCCTGCCCGAGATGCGTCCCGGCTGCGGGTCCCTCAGCGTCGACCCCACCCGAGCCGATGAGCTGGCGGTCCGCTTCGGCGGATCAGCGGTACACAGCCGCCGGGTGCAGATCGCTCCCCTCGAGGACGAGATGGAGGCCATGTTCGACCGGGACTGGACCGACGGGCTGCCGGTCGTGCCCCCCACCGAGGCTCGCGTGCTGCGGATGCTCGAGGGCACCACGCGCGCGCCCGACGAGATCGTCTGCCTGGCGCCCCCCAACCTGGTTCCGTGCTCGGTCGAGAAGGTGGCCATCAACGCCGTCATGGCCGGCGCCAAGCCCGAGTACCTGCCGGTGGTGCTCGCGGCACTCGAGGCGGTGTGCACCGACGAGTTCAACATGCACGGGGTGCTGGCCACGACGATGGCCGTCGGTCCCGTCCTGGTGGTCAACGGGCCCATCCGTCACCAGATCGGCATGAACGCGGGGGTCAACGTGCTGGGCCAGGGCAACCGGCCCAATGCCACCATCGGTCGGGCCGTGCAACTCACCGTGCGCAACGTGGGCGGTGGGCGACCCGGCGAGATCGACCGGTCGACCCAGGGCAATCCGTCCAAGCTGGGATTGTGCTTCGCCGAGGACGAGGAGGGGTCGGCGTGGGACTCGTTGGCCGTGGAACGGGGCTTCGACCCCGGCACGTCGACCGTCACCGCCTTCTGTGGCGAAGGTCCACGCATCATCGTCGACCAGCAGTCACGGTCCCCCGAATCGCTCACCCGGTTGCTGGCCGACGCCATGCGATCGGTGGCCTCACCCCGCATGGTGATGGGCATCGACGCCATGCTCGTGCTGTCGCCCGAGCACATGGCCCGCTACCGCGATGCCGGGTGGTCCAAACAGCGGTTCCGCGACGAGCTGACGGCGGTCTCGATGATCGACAGCGACACGATCCTGGCCGGCGCAGGTGGCATCGATGAGGGCCTGCCCGCCGACTTCGCCGGGGTGCAGCTACCCAAGTTCAACCCCGACGGCGGGCTCACCATCGTCCATGCCGGCGGTCCAGCCGGCTTGTTCAGCTCGGTGTTGGCCGGCTGGCTACGGGGACCCGGGGGTAGTATCCCCGTCACCAGGGAGGTTCGCCCGTGACCATCACCGTTCTCGACCCCACCGACGAGACAACCGTGCCTGCCCGTCAACGGGTGGTCCGGCCCGAGTCGCTCCACGGCCTCACCGTGGGCCTGCTCGACATCTCCAAGCCGAAGGGCAACCACTTCCTCGACCAGCTCGAGGAGCAACTCACCGGCCTGGGGGCCAGGGTCGAGCGCTACACCAAGCCGACGTTCACCAAGCCGGCGCCAGTGGACCTGCGCCACGAGATCGCCTCGTCGTGCGATGCGGTGATCGAAGCCCTCGCCGATTGAGGCTCGTGCACGACGTGCAGTGTGCACGACATCAGCGATCTCGAGCGACGAGGCCTCCCGGGGGTCTTCGTCGCCTCCGAACCGTTCCGCGACGGCGCCCAGGTCCAGTCCGACGCGCTGGGTCTCGACACGGCGCGGGTCTTCGTCGACCACCCCATCCAGGACCGCACCGAGGACGAGATGCGCGCTCTGGCCGAAGCGGCCTTCGACGAGATCGTCGCATGCATCACCGGGCCCTGAGGCCCTGAGCGCAGGCACGCCGGGCGCGGCCCGCCCGCCTGGGGCGGTGTCACGATCCGAACCCGCCACTCACCCGATGTCGTAGACCTCGCCGCTGGCCGCGAAGTCCTGCTCGGCGGTGTCCCACACCGATACGCCCATGGCATCGGAGACGTCCCACTTGTCCGCTGACAGCGAACCCGACGAGATGCCGGCCAGTTCGACCGATCCCAGATCATCGAGCGCATCGGCCATCGCGACTGGCGTGAGATCGCCACCAGCGGCACCGGCCACCAGCGCGAAGAGCTCGATGTTCTGACAGGCGAACAACACCTGGCCGATGTTCTCGAGGTCGCCTTCGCCCGGGTCGAACACCGCCGGCTCCTCGGGGTGGGCCTCGTTCCATCGATCCACGCATTCGACGGTGGGCTGATGGCCGCTCTCGTAGGCGACGCGGCCACTGGCCTGGCTCACCAGCGTGACCCGGCTCACCTCGGCCTCGGTGGCACCCTGCGCGAACACGGCATCGGGCCCCAACGCCACGTCGGTGCCGGTGGTGGCGATGGCCACCTCGTATCCGGCTCGGTTCACCGCGCTCAGCATCGAGATGTTGGTGGTGACGTTGAGCACCAGTTCGACCCCGTCCGCCTGCCAGCGTTCGACGATCACGTCGAGCTGGGAAGCCATGGCCAGCGCATCGCTCTCGGGAGCGTCCAGCAGCGTTCTGGTCACGGACGAGTACCCCCGGTCCTCCAGCGCCCGCTCGAGGGCGTCGAGGCGATCCGGGTCGCGACCGTGCACGGCGATGGTGCGGCCCTCCAGCTCACCGCGCTGATCCATGACCTCCACCATGGCCTCGTCGATGCGAGCCGCCGATGCCGCTGGATACAGGGCGGGAACGAGCGAACGGTCGCGGGTCTCGGAGGTGGGCACGTCACCGCCGCCCACGAACGGGGTGTCGTTCAGCTCGGTGAAGCACAACACGCCGGCATCGGGCCGGATGAACCCCACCACGGCGAACACGCCGAGATCCTCGGTCGCCTCGAGGCAGACCTCGTCGGTCTTGTCCTGGGTGACGGGAACGTACTCGATGAACGTGGCATCGATCCTGCGCCCATTGATGCCTCCGGCCGCGTTGACGGCATCGAGGGCCAACTCGTACTTCGCCTGCTGATCACCCCAGTTCAGCTCGACCGAGAAGTCCCGCCGAATGGCGGCCTCGTCCACGATGGGGATGGCAATGGCGATCGACTCGGCGCTCACCCCGCGATAGCTGTCGCTCAGCACGACCGAAGTGGTGCTGGCGGTGGAGGCGACGGTGGACGCGGTGATCGGCGCCACCGTCGTGGCGACCGTGGCCGGCGTCGACGACACCACATCGGCGTCACCCGACCCGCCACTCGCGCAGCTTCCGGCCGCCAGGGCCAGTCCGGCCAACCCGCCTATGAGCCTTCCACCCATGCCGTACTCCCCCATCGCTCGTCCGAGACTAGTCGTGGCCCGGCGCACGGGTCAGCCGAGACGGTAGACGTCTCCGTCCGGCACGACCAGGCCCTCGTGGACCAGCGCGGCCATCACCCGTGCCGCGCGCGCGTCATCGTCGGTCCAACCGGCCGTGGCGGCCAGATCGGCCGAGGCCACCGGCCCTCGGCGCAGCGCGGCGATGAGGCGACCACGACCCTGGCGGTCGCTTCCGTCGAACCTCGATTGGCTGCCGCCGACCCCGGCCGATCCCTTGGCCGGGTCGGCTCCGACCCCCGCCCACGCGCAGTCGGGCCGAACCGGGCAACGCCCACACGATGGGGACCTCTTGGTGCACACGGTCGCGCCCAGGTCGAACAGGGCCTGGGTCCATTCCCACGCCTGCCCGGGCGGCACCGTGGCATCGGCCGCCGCCTGCACCTCGTGGCGGCTCAGCGTCCGCCCCTGCCACCTGGCCAGCAGCCGAGCGACGTTGGTGTCCACCGCCCCGACGTCACGCTCGAAGGCGAAGACCAAGACGGCACGCGCCGTGTAGGGACCGACACCCGGCAGGGCCAACAGGTCTTCGAGCCGCTCGGGTACCTCGCCACGATGCCGATCGCAGATGGTCGCCGCGGCCTGATGCAGGTGGCGGGCCCGCCGGTTGTAGCCGAGCCCGTCCCACAGTCGCACCACCTCGGCCTGCCCGGCCGCCGCGCACGCTGTCGCGGTGGGGAACCGCCGCAGGAACACCTCGTACCGGGGCACCACCCGGCTCACCTGGGTCTGCTGGAGCATCAGCTCCGAGACGAGGACGGCCCATGGATCGCGGGTCCGCCGCCAGGGCAGGTCGCGGCGGGTCGAGCGACCCCAGGCCAGCACGGCGTCGCGATCCACGTCGGCCGTGTCGACGGTCAGGACCCGTCCCAATCGCGCACCGGTGCACCGAGCGCCGACAGCGCATCCACCGTGCGCTGGAGGCTCGCGTCGAGGGTGCTCTCATCGACCGCTGCTTCGGCGCCTCGGTACGGCGGGGCGGTGGGCACGATGGTGAACGTGGACCGGTCGACCCAGGTGGGCACGTAACGCAGCCGGGTGCGGAACCCACCGTCATCGCGCTCGGTGAGCGTCACCACCGCGATCACACCATCCTGGGTTGCGGCGGTGCAGCACGAGCTCGACTGGTTGGACAAGAAGTTGCCCAGTCCGTACAGCACCACCTTGCCGGCCCGGCGATCGACGGGCTGCACCACGTGGGCATGGTGACCGACGATGAGGTCGATGTCGTCATTGGGTAGGAGTTGGTCGACGATCGAGACCTGGTCTGCGGTGGGCTCGGATCGGTACTCGGTGCCCCAATGCAGGCTGACCACCACCACGTCGGCCTGCCCGGCACGAGCCGCCCGGGCATCGGCCGCGATCTGATCGACGTCGATCAGATCGACCAACCAGCCCTCGTCCGGCGGAACCTCGAAACCATTGAGGCCATAGGTGTAGGAGAGGTGGGCGATGGCCAGGCCGCCGCGACGGTACCGGGCCGGCCGATCGTCCTGCGGCGAGGCGGCGGTGCCGGCCGCCTGCAGTCCCGCCTGGTCGAGCACCGCGAGCGTGTCCACCACACCGGTTCGACCGCGGTCCCACGAGTGGTTCGACGCCGTCGAACAGCCGTCGTAGCCCGCCCGCCGAGCGGCCTCGGCCAACTCTCGCGGCGCGTTGAAGGTGGGGTATCCCGACAGGTCCCGGTTGTCGGGGGACAGCGGCGCCTCGAGGTGGCAGATGGCCAGATCGGCCGCGCTCAGCAGCGGCGCGACCAGCGAGAACATCGGGTCGAAGTCGTAGCCACCTCCACCGGCCAGCGCGCCAGCGCGCTCCACCACCGGGCCGTGCGGCAGGAGGTCACCGGTGAAGGCCATGGTGACCTCGCGCCTCGGGGCCTCCGTCGTGGTCGGCGCCGACGACTCGGCGGGAGCGGTGGCG
>JAOUEE010000419.1 GCA_029858875.1 Acidimicrobiia bacterium | reverse complement strand
CCAATAGTGGTTGCCGGTGACCACGATGGCGAACAGGGTGGCCACCGGATACAGGATGAGCGCGCCGCGGGCCCATCGACTGGTGAGCGTCGGGACCACCGCGACGGCACAGAAGGTGGCCCAACCGAAATGCAGACTGGGCATGGCCGCGTACTGGTTGGAGAGCTCCTGCATGGTGCCCGAGTCGAACGACCACAGCCCGCCGAAGTCGGCGAGGGTGTCGACGAATGCATATCTGCCACCGCCGAGAGCGGCTGCGCCGTAGGGCGCCCCCTCGGCCAGCAGGCGCGGCGGCATCAGCGGGAACAGGGCGAAGCCCACCAGGGCCACACCGGTGGTGATGGCGAAGGTGTTGCGCCAGCGGGGGTATCGCTCGGGGAACCGCCGGTACAGCCACACCAACGCGAAGATGGTCACACCGAAGTGGAAGGTCCCGTAGAAGACGTTCCAGAACCACAGGAACCAATCCCAACCGGCGAACCAGCCCTGCACGGTCTGCTCGTGGAACGTGCCCAGCGCCTGTTCGATGTCGATGACGATCTCGGCGTTGTCGTAGGCTGTTTCGGGTTCGACGATGGCCGAACCGAACTGGTTGCGGATCGACGTGTAGACGGCGTAGAAGCCCAGCACCAGCGCGATCTCCCGCCACCAGTAGAGGCGGACCGGCGGAGGCTCGGTGCCCGCCGGCGGCGCTGCGGTGTCGACGCCCGGTGCCTGCCCCATGGCTCGGGATTCTAGGTCGATGTCCGCCGAGGTCATCCAGCGTGGGCGGTCGGCTCGGCGAGGACGGATCCCGCCGTCGGCGGCGAGGCCCGATGCGGTCGTATTCATCAGTACCATGAGCGATTCGACCGTGGCCGCCGGTGGCGGCCGCCGACCAACCGCCCTCCGGGCCGGAAGGGGATCCGCGTGCTCGACGAAGATGTTGTCTCCCGCACACTTCAGGTCGCCATGGCGACCGGCGGTGAGTTCGCCGAAGTGTTCGCCGAGGACAAACGATCGTCGTCGGCCCTGCTCGACGACGGGCGCATCGAAGAGCTGACCTCCGGTCGTGATCGGGGAGCCGGAATACGGGTCGTGGTGGGCGACACCACCGGCTTCGCCCACACCGCCGACCTCACCGAGGAAGGGCTGGCATCGGCTGCCCGGGCTGCGGCCGCCGCCGCACGTGGTGGCGGGGGCGACACCAAGGTGGTCGGCCTGTCCCGCCATGACGCGCCCTCCCCGGTCACTGTCGAGCAGTACCCCGAAGACGTGGCCAAGGCGACCAAGGTGGCGCTGCTCACCGAAGCCGACGAGGCCGCCCGTTCCGAAGGCGGGGCGATCTCTCAGGTGATGGCCCGCTACGCCGACAGCCGACGCCGCATCCTGGTGGCCAACACCGAGGGCCTCCTGTCCGGTGACGACCAGGTGAAGACCCTGTTCTCGGTGTCGTGCGTGGCGTTGGGTGACACCGGCATGCAGACCGGGCGCGAGAGCATCGGTCACACGGTGGGATTCGAGCTGTTCGATCGCTACGACGTGGCCGATCTGGCGCGCAAGGCGGCCCAGCGGGCGCTGACGAAGCTGGCCGCCCGGCCCGCCCCCAGTGGTGCCATGCCCGTGGTGGTCGGGCCCGGTGGTGGTGGCGTGTTGTTCCATGAGGCGTGTGGACATGGCCTCGAGGCCGACCTGGTGGCCAAGTCGGCATCGGTGTTCGCCGGTCGTGTGGGCCAGCAGGTCGCCGCCCCGATGGTGACGCTCATCGACGACGGCACGATGGGTGGCGGCCAGTGGGGATGCTTCGCCATCGACGACGAGGGACGGCCGGCCCAACGCAACGTCCTGATCGAGAACGGGGTGCTAACCGACTACATGTGGGACGGTCTCCGGGCCCGCAAGCAGGGCCGGCCGAGCTCGGGCAACGGTCGTCGCCAGAGCTATCAGCACCTGCCCATGGTTCGGATGACCAACACCTACATCGCCAACGGCGACGACGAGCCGGCCGACATCATCGCGGGCACCGAGAGTGGCGTGTACGTGGCCCAGCTGGGCGGCGGGCAGGTCAACACCGCCACCGGCGACTTCGTCTTCGGCATGACCGAGGCCTATCTCATCGAGAACGGCGAGATCACCGATCCGCTCCGCGAGGGCAACCTCATCGGCAACGGGCCCGAGGTGCTCACCCGCATCGATGCCCTGGGCAACGACTTCGAGATGGGCTCGCCCGGAACCTGCGGGAAGGACGGTCAGGGAGTCCCCGTCGGTGACGGAACGCCCACGCTGCGGGTCACGCAGCTCACCATCGGCGGCACCGCGGCCTGATGAGCGACGAACTCCGTGACATCGCGGCCAGCGTGGTGGCCGACGTCCGTGGCGACGAGCAGATCGAGGTCGTGGTCGTCCGCGACCGTGACACCGAGGTGCGCGCCTACGAGGGGGCCGTCGAGTCGCTGTCGTCGGCGCAGTCCCAGGGCATCGGCGTGCGCGTCGTCAGCGGTCACCGCCAGGGATTCGCCTACGCCGGGAGCTTCGATCCCGACGTGGTGCGCGAGACCCTCGAGGAAGCCCGCAACAACGTCGAGTTCGCCTCCACCGACGAGTCACTCGGCCTGGCCGAGCCCGACGGCGTGGAACCGGCCGATCTGACCCTGTTCGATGAGCGCCTCGACGCGGTGGACACCGACCGCAAGGTCGACCTGGCCATCGAGCTCGAGGCCGCGGTGCGGGCGGCCGACGGACGAATCAGTGGCATCGAGTCGGCCGAGTACGTCGACAGCGTGTCCGAGACCGCGGTCCTGACGTCCACCGGCATCTCGGCCCGCAGTCGAGAGACCAGTTGCTATCTGGCCGCGTACGCCCTGGCCGAGGCCGAAGGTGACACCCAGACGGGCTTCGGGTTCTCGGTTGGTCGCCATCCCGACGATCTCGATGTCGGCCGGGCTGCGTCCGACGCGGCGATGCGAGCCACCCGGCTGCTCGGCGCGGTCAAGCCCGGTTCCGAGCGGGTCACCGTGGTGCTCGATCCGTTCGTCACCGCGCAGTTCGTCGCCATCCTCGGCGCCACGCTGTCGGGAGAAGCGGTGCTCAAGGGTCGGTCCCTGTTCGCCGAGCGG
>JAOUEE010000418.1 GCA_029858875.1 Acidimicrobiia bacterium | reverse complement strand
CCGTGGCCGGACCCCAGTTGAGCGCTCCGTTGCTGATCAGGTACACGAACGACTCGAAGACCAGGAACGAGAACACCAGGATGGCCACCAGCCCGAACAGGCCGAGGCCGCGATGGGCCATGGCCCAGGGGTAGAAGAAGATGATCTCGATGTCGAAGACGATGAAGATCATGGCCACCAGGAAGAACTTCACCGGGAAGCGCTCGGGAGTCTCCTTGGCCGGAATGATGCCGCACTCGTAGGGTGCGGCCTTCTTGTCGTTGGGGCGCCGGGGGGCCAGCAGGGCCGATGCCATCAGGCTGAGGGCGGCGAACAGACCGGCCAGCACCAGCAGGGCCAGGATCGGGAGGTACTGCCCGAGGTTCGCCATGCTGGTCTCCTAGCCCTTGTCCGGTGGTGGCGTCGAGTGGGTGCCCATCAGCACGATCACCGGTTGTCGGCTTCGAAGGCGGCGGCTCGTGCGTTGGCCTCGAGGTCCCGCACGTGCAGCACGTAGCACAGGGCCAGGAAGACGAAGGTGGAGCCGAGCATCACCAGGAAGGGCGGCAGGCGGCGATCGCCGAGGTTGCGCACCATCACCACGGACAGGATCTCGGCGTTGGCGTCGGGGGTGTCGGCTGCCGGTGGCTGTCCGGGCGGTGTCTCGCCGGCGATGGCGGGCCGGATCTGCACGACCGACCACCGGGTGGGGTGCTGGGGGGTGAAGTTGGTGACGCTGAGGCTGATGCGATCCCATCGCGACGGGTCGTCGGGCAGCTGCGCCTTGCCGCCGCGGTCATAGGTCTCGGCGAACACGAACGGATCGCCGGCCTCGAGGAAGCCCTCCTCGGTGAGGTAGGCCGTGGCCGTGGTCTGGGCCTCACCGGCATCGGCGGTGGATTGCAGGGACCAGCCTCCGAAGAGGTCGGCGTCCTCGTCGATGAGCTCGGGAGCCAGGGCCTCGACGTCGGAGTAGGTCTTGTTGTTGATGCGCTGCTCGCGCTGGGCCTGGCGGTAGGCCGCCTCGTCATCGGTCAGACCCTCGAGCTGGTCGGGGGGCAGGGCGACATCGAATTCCGTCAGTGCCTCTTCGTTGTCGGAGGCGGCGACGATGACGACCGGCTCGCCCAACTGCTCGACGATGGCGGTCCGATTGGGTAGGTCGCGGGCCGCGTCGAGCGACGAGGTCCCCAGGTCACCTTCGACGACATCGATCACTTCCCAGGTGGGTGATTCGCCCTTCCAGCCGATGCCGTACACCCACCACGTGAAGCCCATGATGGCCATCCAGCCGAAGAAGCCGGTGAGGGCCAGCAGGGTGCCCATGCGCACGCCGCTGTTGGTGGACAGGATCAGCCACACCGAGCCCATGAGAATGGCCACACCGGTGAGCACCACCAGCCACCCACGGATGGTGGGATCGAAGGCGATTCCGCCGATGAGGTCGAGCGCGGCCAGCATCACAGTTCCCTCTCGTAGGCCACCACGGCCGCGATCTGTTCCTGCGTGAGGAGCGGTTCGTAGATGACGCCCAGATCGGGGTCTTCGCGACCGCCGAACCCCGGCATCTGGCCACCCCCGGTCTTGGGGGCCGAGGCCGCTCCGTAGACCACGCCCAGCTCGGAGCCGGAGTTGATGAAGTCGATCTGCTCCTGAGCGATCGGGAACCGCACGCGCTCGACCCCGCCGGTGAGGTTGGGGCCGTGGGCACCGCCGCCCTGCACGTACTCCTCCTGGAGGGGTTGGCCCGACACGTCCTCCGCACTCAGCGCGTCGTAGGACCAGCCGGCGGTGTGGCACCGGGCGCAGCCGTAGACGCCCCCGTCGGCCCGGTTGGTGAACAGGTAGCTGCCCCACTCGAGGTATGCGCTGTAGTTGGGCGAGGCCGGATCGACCGAAGCCGGATCGGTGGCCACGGCGATGAACTCGTCGATCATGGCGGGGACGGTCTGGTCGATCTCCTCGCGCACCGCATCGACCGAGGCCTGGGCCGTGGCCAGGTCGGCAGCCACCTCCTCGGCGTCGACCTCACCGTTGTCGACACGGGTGTTGATGGCCTCGACTGCGGCCTCGGCCGCGGCCAGCTGTCCCCCGAGGTCGGTCTCGGTCTCGAGGATGACCTCACGTTTGCGGTCGCGCACACCCTCGTCGACGGCGGCTTGGATGTCCTCCTCGCTGAGCTGAATGGAGCTGAGGTAGGCGATCAGGTTGCCGATCTGTTGAGTGGTGAGCGGACCGCCGCCGGGTTCACCCCATGCCGGCATCACGCCGTTCCGTCCGTAGTTGAGGATGAACGTGACCTCTTCGGTGGAGAAGCGGCTCATCACGGTGTTGAGGGCCGGGGCCACCCAGGCCACGGAGGCCACGAAGCGGCCGTCGTCGTCGGTGATGGTGACATCGGCGGCACCGGCCTGGCCGTTGGCGCCGTGGCAGCTGGTGCAGCTCTCCGCGTACTGGGTCTCACCCCGGCTGACCGCCCGGTTGGTGAAACCCTGCTCGGCCCCGGCCTGGCGGCCCGGTTCACCCAACCAGTAGAAGGGCAGGGCCACGGCGATCACCGTGAGCGACAGCAGGCCGAAGATGAGGCTGCGGTCGAGCTTGCCCGACTCGAGCTCGGCGTCTTCGAGATAGGGCTTGCGGTTGGGGGCCAGCTCGATCTCGGAGCCGACCTCGTCGTCCTTGCGGAACACGATGACCAGCGTGCGGTACAGCACGAAGGCCACGGCCAGGGCGGCGATGAGGAAGGCGAGGACGTTGCCGATCGTCAGTTGGACACTCGCTGCGGTGATCATGGTTCGAAGGTGCTCAGGTTCTACGGATCAGCTGTGGCCTTCGCCACCGGACAGACAGTTGGGACCCTCGGCCTCCTGGCCGGTGGTGTTGGTGCCGATGGGCGGGCCCTGGATGATGCTGCCGGTGTCGACCGACAGCACACCGCCCGAGACCTCCATGGCGAAGTGGTCCATGCCCCGGGGGGCGGGGCCGCCGCGCTTCTCGCCCACCTGGTTGTACTGCGATCCGTGGCACGGGCACTCGAACCACTGCGACGACACGCACTCGGGCACCCGGCAGCCCAGGTGGGGGCACTTCTGGTAGAGGGCGACCACACCAGCCTCC
>JAOUEE010000417.1 GCA_029858875.1 Acidimicrobiia bacterium | reverse complement strand
TGCGTCTCGCCCGATGCGGAAGACCACCGTGTTGCCGGAGCGAAGCACGCCACAGGCGTCGGCGAAGACGTTCGGCCGACCTTCGAAGACGAAGCCGACCACGCCGAGGCCGGCCTTGCGCTGCTCCACCCGCCACCCTTCGTGGTCGATGGTCTCGACCACGAGGCCTCGTGGTGAGGGTGTGTCGCGCCACAGCCGCAGGCCGGCCATCATGTCCGACCGCATGCTGTCGCTCAGCACCAACCGGGTGCTGCTCCGCCCGAGGTCTCTCGCCTGCTCGACGTCTCGCCGGTTGGCCTCGGCGATGGGGCCGAACGTGGCGTCGTCCCCCAACCGGCAGGCGAAGGCCTCGAAGAAGGCCGAGATCTGCTCGTCGTCGACCGATCCGAGGCCGGCGAAGGCGGCCCGGGCCCGTCCCACGGCGTCGGCCGCATCGGTCCACACCGCAGCGGGGACATGGAGCAGGTCGCCGTCGTCCTGCACGATGATGAGCCGGTCGCCAGCGGTGAAGGCATCGGCCAGCTCGGGCGACACTCGCACCACCCGGTCACCGCCGAACACGATCGGCATGCCGGCGACCAGGTCGCGAAGGGGCTCCACCATCGCTGCGAGGATACCGGGCCCCGTCGAGCAGCCGCCGATACCATCGGCGCACCTTCCACCGCCAGGAGACGCCATGGCCAAACCCTTCCGTTTCGGAATCCAGCTCGCCAACCCGGCACCCGGCCTCACGTGGGCCGATACCGCCCGGCGGGCCGAGGACGCCGGAATCGACACGCTGTTCATGCCCGATCACTTCGAGGACCAGTTGGCCCCGATTCCGGCCCTGGCCACCGCAGCCGCGGCCACCACGGACCTCAAGGTCGGCGCCCTGGTGTTGGGGAACGACTATCGCCACCCCGTCGTGCTGGCCAAGGAACTGGCCACCATCGACGTCCTGTCCGGTGGCCGAATGGAGATCGGCATCGGGGCGGGCTGGATGCGCACCGACTACGAGCAGGCCGGCATCGACTACGACCGTCCGGGCGAACGCATCGAACGCCTGACCGAGGCGGTCGAGGTGATCAGGGGCTGCATGGGTCCCGAGCCCTTCTCGTTCGAGGGGGTCCACTACCAGGTCACGTCCTACGACGGCCGACCCAAGCCGATCCAGGATCGCCCCGATCTGCTCATCGGGGGAGGCGGTCGTCGGATGCTGGGCGTTGCCGCCCGCCTGGCCGACATCGTCGGGGTCACGGCCAACCTGCGGGCCGGCGAGATCGGGCCCGACGCCGTCGCCAACTCGGTGGCGGCGTCGTTCGACGAGAAGCTGGGCTGGGTGCGCGAGGCCGCCGGCGATCGATTCGATCAGCTCGAGCTGTCATCGCTCACGCTCGACCTCCAGGTCACGAACGACCGCGATGCGGTGCTCGCCGGCATGGCCGAGCTGTTCGGCATCGACGTGGACGCCGCCGCTGAGGTGCCCATGCTGCTGGTCGGCACCATCGAGCAGATCTGCGAGACTCTCGAGGCCCGCCGCGAGCGCTGGGGGTTCAGCTATCCGGTGCTCCAGGGCACCGACTTCGAAGTACTCGGCCAGATCGTCAGCCGGCTCGGCGGGCGCTGAGCCGACCCGGTGGATCCGCTACGGCCGAGGGGGCACTCCCGGGCGCACGATACGGCCCTCACCGGCCGCGGGATACTGACGGGCACCCACGGCCCCACCCAACTCGTTGACCAGATGATCGGCGAGTGACTGTTGGACCGTGGCGCCCACCCACCACTGCTCGGACGCGGCACCCAGCGGATGGCCCATGGCCAGGAGCGTCTCGTCGAAAGCGACGGTGACGGCGCGACCGGGGACCACCCTCCCCTCGCGGACCACTTCCCTGCCCGATGCGAGCACCACCGAGCGGATCCGTCGACCAGCCTGCGTGACGTGCCCGGCGGCATCGAGGACGAGCGGCGCCTGGTCGATGTCGACGACCATCGCGAGTCCGGCGACCTGCACCCACCGGGGCGACACGTCGGCGGCGCCGGATACGGCGAACTCGAGGACCCGCTTCAGTCGGGCTCCCGTCATGGGCCCCGACACCAGTAGGCGGTCGTTCGAGGCGAGGTCGAACGTGTCGCGCACCGTGACCGGCCCCGCGGCCACGACGTGGTCGAACCCGAGGGCCCCGCTGCCGACCAGCGCCACGTCTGGATCCCGGCGGTCGCCTCTCTCGGCGGCTCGGCGGGCCGTCGCCAGCACGCCATCGGCCACCAGGTTGCCGAGGCTGCCCTCGGCGGTGCGCACCGCCGCGCGCACACCGTCGAGGTCGACCTGGGACACGGCGAGGGGCGTCACCGGTTGGGCCGCCACGCGAGCCCGGGTCACGTCGACCACCCGACGCCGAACGAAGGGCTGCGACGCCAAGGATCCCGGCCCAGAGCCGGTCACCAGCAGCGGACCCGAGGACGGAGCCAGTCGCACGAGGACGCCATCGCTGTCGAACCAGGCGACCAGGCGGCCGAGGTAGCGGTAGCGGCCACTGGTGGCAGCAACCGGCACCGGCACCCCGGCGGCGTCCGCCTGGAGAAGGGGATACGGCCCAGCGACCAGGACCTCGTCGCCCGGCGCGAGCCGGGCCCCGGGGTCGGCCAAGACGTCGTCACCGCCGCCCGACAGCACGAGGTCGACACCGGTGAGGCGCCCCGCCAGATCCTGGTCGGCCGGCAGCGACTCGAGATGGCTGGCCAGGATCACGATGTCGACGTCGGCGTCGCTCAGCCGGTCGATCTCGGCCTGCACGGCGGGGACCACATCGGCGTCCACATCGACCGCACCCGCGGCCGCCAGTCGCGGGGACGTGACCCCCACCACCCCGATGGGTCGACCCCAGCGGGTGACCACGGTGCTCTGGGCGATGCGACCCCGGTCGACCAACGGCCCGAGGGCGGGATCAGCGGCCGGGTCGAGGGTGGCCGACAAGAAGGTGCCCCGACCGACGCCGTCGATGAACTGGGCCAGCGTGTCGGCCCCGAGATCCAGGTCGTGGTCGCCGATCACATAGGCGTCGGCCGGCACCCGCCCGAGGGCCAGGGCGTCGAGGGGCCGGCCGGGCTCGGCGCGGGCGG
>JAOUEE010000416.1 GCA_029858875.1 Acidimicrobiia bacterium | reverse complement strand
CGACTTGCCGACGTTGGGCCGACCCACGATGGCCACGGTGGGCAACCCGCTGGCGCTGGTCATGCATCCACCCCCAGCGCGCACCGCAGCGCCAGGCCGTCCGACGCCAGCACCTCCACCGGTCGGGGCAGGTCATCCACGCCACCACCATCGAGGAACAGGCCGCGGCTGAGGCACACGTCGGGCAGCAGATACCGGTGTCCCTCCGGCTGATCGGCCAACACCCGGCCGACGTCCTCGGCCGTCAGCAGGCCGGCCACACCGGTATTGCCGCCGAAGAAGCGATTGTCGACCGCGATCACCCGCACATCGTCACGGCCCAGCTCGGCGAGCAGCGGAGCGATCACCTGCGCGCCCATCGTGCCGGTCAACACGCCGACGGGGGCCTTGGGCGAGGGCCGGATGTGCAGGGATCGTCCTGTTGCGGTGCGCTCGCGGCGATACCCGTCGGCCGGCGCCCCCTCCACCCATGCGAAGAACCCCGATGCCACCCGGGTGGCCGTGTCGACCGCGCCGCGGAACTCGCGTTCGAACGTGGCGGCCATACCCACGCCGTCCTCGTGCATCGGGAAGTCGTCGTAGTGCTCGGCCGGTGGGAACGGCCGCTCGGCGGCCAGGTAGTACTCGTCGGCGGCATGGGCCACCCGCCGCCCGAGCACGGTGAGGAACAGCTCCTGCCAGCCTTCCACGATGTCGACCACCCGACGGGCCTCCACCGCCGTGTGAGGCCGCATGCGCGGCTCGGCGTTGAAGCGACTCACCCCCAGTGGCACGACGCACACCGACGCCAGCTCGGGATAGTCGGCCATCACCCCGGCCAGCGTGGCGTCGAGTACATCGCCGTCGTTGACCCCGGGACACACCACCACCTGGCCGTGGACCTCGATCTCGTGGTCGAGCAGCTGCCGCAGCCAGCGCAGACTGGTGGCCCCCCGGCGGTTGCGCAGCATGTCGGAACGGACTTCGGGGTCGGTGGCATGGATGCTCACGTTCAACGGCGACAGCGACTCACCGACCACCCGCTCCAGATCGGCCTCGGTGAAGCGGGTGAGCGTGGTGTAGTTCCCGTAGAGGAACGAGAGCCGGTAGTCGTCGTCCTTCAGGTACAGGCTCTCCCGCAGACCGCTGGGCAACTGGTAGATGAAGCAGAACTCGCAGTGGTTGTCGCACGTTCGGACCTGATCGAACACCGCCGAGTGCACCACGGCGCCCAGTGGCTCGCCCGGCGCCTTGTCGATCTCGATGGTGAGACCGAGCCCGCCCCGGTTGACGTCCACCACCAGCTCGGGCTCGTCGGCCAGCATCTGGTACTGGATGACATCACGGGGCACCACCCCGTTGAACGCCAACAGCTCGTCGCCCACCTCGAGCCCGGCCCGGGCGGCCGCCGAACGGGCGTCCAGTTCGATCACGCGAGGAGCAGACACCTTCCGAGGATACTGCCGTGGCCCGCATGGCCATCAGGCCGGGGTCAGGCCGACGCCGACACCGAGAGGGCCCGCAGCTGGGCCAGATGATCCGAGAGGTGCTGGGGCAGGAACTCGACGATGCTGGCGATGCTGATCTCGCCACGGTGCTCGTGCAGGCCTTGGCGCTCGAAGTCGTCGACCCCGATCTGGACCACCTGGGCTCGGAGGTGCTGATACGTCCAGACCAGCCGGTCGAGGGCATCGGAGAAGCTCACCTCGCGGTACCGGGCTCGCCGATCGGGATCGGTGGTGGTGAAGTCGCCGAAACTGGGGAGGTCCATCTCTCGGATGACCTTGATCCGGGCGGCGAACACCGTGGCGCTGTCGGCGAGGTGACCAGCCACCTCCTGCACGGTGAAGGTCAGCTCATCGGGTTCGGTCCGGAAGTGCCCTCGCCCGGCCAGCGAACCGTGCGCCGTGTCGACCAGGTGGCCGTCGGTCCAGGTGCGTTCACCCTGCGAACGCACTGCCGTCACGATGCGCTGCTGCTCGTTGTCGAGGATCTCGACGGTCTGATCGATCGTCTTCACGGCAGACCAATCTAGCGGTGACCGGATTGCGTCCCGAGGACCCCGAGCCGGCGACCGCGGCCGTATCCTGGCGCGGATGCCCGTGCAACACGTCCTGCTGGCTGCCCCGCGGGGGTTCTGCGCCGGGGTGGAGATGGCCATCAAGGCCCTCGCCTGGATGGTGCGGGCCTTCGACGAACCGGTGTACTGCTACCACGAGATCGTGCACAACCAGCTGGTGGTGCGCCGCTTCGAAGATCTGGGCGTGGTCTTCGTCAACGATGTGTCCGAGGTTCCGGCCGGCGCGCCCATCATGTTGTCGGCCCACGGCTCGGCCCCCGAGGTGGTGGCGGCGGCCGAGGCCAACGGGGGCACCGTCGTCGACGCCGTCTGTCCACTGGTCACCAAGGTGCACCACGAAGTGAAGGTTCGGGCCGGGAAGGGCTACCAGATCGTCTACGTCGGCCACGACGGCCACGAGGAGGCGGTGGGCACCATGGCCGTCGCCCCCGACAGCATTCACCGGGTCGAGCATCCCGACGAGGTGGCCGCTCTCCCCGAATTCGACGAGCCGGTCGCCCTCCTGGCCCAGACCACGCTCAGCCACCGCGACTGGCAGGACGTGCTCGATGCCACCCGTGACCGCTATCCCGCCATGTGGATGCCGGGACGCAGCGACCTGTGCTTCGCCACCACCAACCGGCAATCGGCTCTCATGGAGATCGCCAGTCGCTGCGACGCGGTCGTGGTCATCGGGTCCGCCAACTCGTCCAACACGGTGGCGCTGGCCAAGCTTGCCGCAGACGCCGGTTGTGCCCGGGTCCACCGGGTGAACGGGGCCGAGGAGCTCCCCGACGACCTCGAGGGCGTGGTCGGGGTGACGGCCGGCGCCTCGGCTCCCGAGGAGTTGGTCGACGCGATCATCGCCGCCCTGGCCCCCGTCGACGGTGTCACCGAGGTGTCGATCACCGCCGAGGACGAGTACTTCCCACCGCCCCGCAACCTCCGCGACCTGCTCGGCGCCATCGACGACTTCGCCACCCTGGCCCTGGGTGGCCCGCTGCACGACCGCCCCCCGGTGAACGACCGCCACGTCCACGCCAGCGACGTGCTGGCCGCCCTCGACTAG
>JAOUEE010000415.1 GCA_029858875.1 Acidimicrobiia bacterium | reverse complement strand
GGCGATGTCGACGTGCGAGTGGGTGGCGAAGTACTCCTCGGCATCGACGTCGTACTTCGGCGTGCTGGGCCCGCCGTGGATGGTGATGTTGGACGGGTTGGCCGCCTTGATGGCGGCCGACAGCTTGAGGTTCTCGTCGACGTTCCAGACGTAGTTGGAGAACAGGAAGATGCCGGGGCTGGCCGCTCGCTCGATGACTCGGGTCTCGTCGGCCAGGAACAGGGGGACGAAATCGTACTTGTCGCCCAGTCGACCGCCCTCGAACTCCATGGCGTAGGCCACGAGCAGCCCCAACGACGTGGGCGCAACGGCGTGATCGGTGTTGACCGGAACCACGGGCACCCGCCGCCCGTCGCTGGCCTGGTCGTGCTCGGCGACCATGCGGTCGACTGCGGCCTGCACGATGGCTCGGCCATCGGTGGTGGGCGCCGGGGCGTGCGACCCCTCCTCGGCGTGCGTCGGTTCGATCAGCAGCCCGGCGCCGGCCAGGCGGGAGACGAGGTCGTCGAACTGGGCCGCGTCGAGGGCGTCGGCGTCACCTCGCTTGAGGTAGCGGGCCTTGGCCGCCTCCGGCTTGATGGGAAGACAGAACATCGCCGCAGCCCGAACTTCGGGCAGGGTGAGGCGAGCCCGTAGCCGCCCCGGATGGTCGTACCAGAGGTACTGGCCCCGCTCGACCACCAGGCTGACCGGCGAGGCGATGGTGACCTCGCCGGGCGTCAGGTGGCCGTCGGCGGGCTCGAGATCGTGTTGGAAACGGATCGGTGGCTCGGCCGCGACGACGTAGCCGATGTCGATCAGGCCGGTGACGAAGCGTCCGATGCCGTCGGCTGACGCGCCGGTTCGCTGGGCCACCTCGGCGATCAGCTCGTCGATGGTGCCTCGGTACCCCCGGCTGAGGGCCTCGATGACCGCCAGGCGCTCGGGATTGGCCGGTCGCAGCGCGGCGCGAAGGTGGGGGAACTTGATCTGGCGGTTGCCGGCGAGCGTGACGAGGAAGCCTGGCGCGAGATACGAGACGTCGGTCATGACGGTCAGTTCACCTGTGGCCGGGTGGGGTGGGGTGGTCTCGTCGAGGGCTCAGTCATCCAGTGATCGGCCGGGCAGAGTACGGCGCGAGGCCTTCAGGGTACGTCATGGTCTGCCCGAAGCGCCACGCCCGAGCTTGTCGCTCTGCGTGGTCATCGGTACGTTGACAGCGTACGTTGAGTTCCGGCCAGGGGTCACTCTGGGTGACCCGATCTGAAGGAAAGCCCGTGCCCGAGAGCGCCGATCTGCTGGAGCGAGCCACTGCACTGGCGTCGGCTGGTGACGCCCGCCAGGCGATCGAGCTGTTGACCGAGGCCAATCGCCGCTCGGCCGATCCGCTGATCCAGCGCCGGCTGGTCCAGCTCCGCCACGATGCGTGGTCCGAGGTCGACCGGCGAGGTCCCGATTCCTGGGATCAGCAGGTGCCCGATCTGTTTCCCGGCGAGACACACATTCCCGAGGTCGAGGCGTCGGAGTTGACCGCGCCGATGATCCGCTCGGCGCAGCTCCATCACGGGGGGCTGGTGGTGCGCAACTTGTTGTCGGCGGAGTGGTGCGAGCGCCTCAAGGACGGCATCGACCGGGCGTGGGTGGCCATCGAGCACTATCGCGAGACCAAGGAGTTCGATCCCGAGTGGTTCGCGCCGCTGGATCTCGACCAGTACGGGCTCACCATCGCCAGTCGGGCCTGGGTGCTCAAGAGCGGCACCTCGTACGTCCCCGACTCGCCGCGACTGCTCTTCGAGCTGCTCGAGGCCTTCGACGACTGCGGCATCCGGCCCATCGTGGCCGACTACTTCCAGGAGGAGCCGGCGCTGTCATGGGTGAAGCTGGCCCAACGGCGCCTGGCTCCGGATGCCACCGGTGGCTGGCATCAAGACGGTGCCGTCTATGGCATGACGGCGAGAACGCTCAACCTGTGGCTACCCGTTACCCGCTGCGGTGACGTGGCCCCAGGGCTCGAGATGTGGCCGCGGCGGCTGGAGGACATGGTGAACACCATGTCCGACACCGGCACCGAGGGGTTCAGCGCCACGCAGGAAGCGGTGGCCGCCCTCACCGACGACGTGCCGGCCGATCGGCCGGTGTTCGCCCCCGGCGATGCTGCGCTGTTCGACCAGTTCCTGTTGCACCAGACGGCGGCCGGCGAGCACTTCACCGAACAGCGCTACGGCTTCGAGTGCTGGTTCTTCGCCCCGTCGACCTATCCCGAACCCGAGCGCTGGATTCCGCTCACGTACTGAGCCCCATCGCGACGAGGCGGGAGCGTCAGGTGTCGTCGGGGCGGCACAGGATCAGGGCCTCGGTCTCGCCGGGCAACCCGATCCGCACCTCCAGCTCGTCGACCTGGGTCCGCAGCACGCCACCGCCGCTGGGGTGGCGAAGGAAGGCAGCTCCGACCGGCTCGCCGTCGTGTATGAGTTGGATGGTGAAGGATTGGCCGAAGAACCACCCGTCCTTGGCGCGTGTCCAGGGGCCGATCTCGACACCGAGCTCGTCGCCGCGTTCCAGGATCAGATCGACGGGTTCGGTGATCACCTCACAGGAGCCGTAGGGGTTGGCTCGGTCCAGCTGGGCCAGGCCGAACAGCAGCGGATCGGCTGGGTTGGTGCCGGGCTCGACGGCGGGGAGCCGGCCGTCGTCGCGCAGCTCGATCAGCCAGCCGATGGGCACGTCGGTCCACACCGGATCGGGGCGGGTGTCGGCCGGGACCTGGTCGGCGAGAGGGGAGTGGGCCAGCGACACCACGAACTGCTCACGGACATCGAAGTACTGCTCGGTGAACAGCGCGTGGTTCTCGAAAGCATCGATGTTGTGCGGAATCACCGACACCAGGAGGATGACGGCGATCGGGACGGCCGGTTTCCACCGCCGGGCGATGGCGTCGATGGCGACGGCCAGGGCAGGGAGGGCGAAGGCGGTGGCCAGATGTACGTACCGGCTCGATGATCCCACCTCGGGTCCGACCCACCAGCGCCCATAGGCGCTGAGAAGGAGGAAGGCCACCCCGGCGAGCAGCAACCCGACGGGAAGCACGGCGGCTCGGAGGGCGTCGCGACGGGGGAGCGGGATGTAGGCCAGCAC
>JAOUEE010000414.1 GCA_029858875.1 Acidimicrobiia bacterium | reverse complement strand
CCGCCACCCGCCCTGGCGCCGCTTCCCAACACCAGCGTCGTCACCGTCGGGTGGCTCCGGGAAGCACTCGATGCCGGCAAGCTGCCAGCGCCACCGCGTCCGACCGAGCGGTTCACCAACACGGTCACCCTGCGGCTCTCTCTCACGGCATCGACCGAACCCCCGACCAATTGCGTGACGACCCCCAGCTTCGAACCGGTCGAGCTCGACAAGGGGGACAAGCTGCTGTTCGACGTCGCCGGGGACAGCGCCGTGGCGAGCATCACGCTTGTCGGCACCGACGGCAGCGATTCGTCTCCGTATTCGTTCGCCCTGGCCCTCACCCCGATCGTCGAAGCGGTGGCCGGCCCGCTGACGGTGCGGGTGGCCGAGAACCCTGGGATCGCCGCCGTCTCCGTCTGCGGCTGAGCCCGCTCCTAGCGGTCGTCGGACGGGGAGCGAGGCGGCCGCTTGCCCAACTGCGTGAGCCCCCAGATGCCTGCCAGCAGCAGCACGGCGACAACCACGACCAGGATGACGAAGGCGATCACGGCTACCTCCTGGGCAGGCCGAGCACGCGCTCGGCGATGATGTTGCGCTGGATCTCGTTGGTGCCGGCGTAGATGGGCCCGCTCAGAGCGAACAGGTAGCCGCTCATCCACTCGCCCGCCATCTCGCCGTCGGCCCCGAGCAGCCGCAACGCCGTGGCGTGCAGCTCGACGTCCAGCTCGCTCCAGAACACCTTCATGTAACTGGCCTCGGAGCCCATCGTGCCGCCCGCCTGGAGCTCGCTGGCCTTCTGGTACGTGCGCCAGCGATAGGCCCGAGCCCCCATCCATGCTCGGACGACCTCGTCGCGCCGACCCGGATCGGCCGCCTCATCGAGGCTGCGGTACAACTCGGCCAGTCGTTCGGCTGCGGCCAGGAAACGACCCGGAGCACGCAGGTTGAGGCCCCGTTCGCTCGAGGCCGTGGCCATGGCCACCGACCAGCCCTGCCCCTCTTCGCCGAGAAGGTTGTCGGCCGACACCCGGCAGTCGTCGAAGAACAGCTCGGCGAAGGCCGGCTCGCCGTCGAGGCGGCCCACGGGGCGCCGGGTGAGCCCCGGCGCATCGGCCGGCACCAGCAGGTACGACAGCCCCTGGTGACGCTCGGAGTCGGGATCGGTTCGAACGATGCAGAAGATCCAATCCGCCCAAGCCCCCCGAGAGCACCAGGTCTTCTGTCCGTTGAGCACGAAGTCCTCGCCCTCGCGCACCGCCGTGGTCTTGAGGCTGGCCAGGTCGCTGCCCGAATCGGGCTCGGACCAACCCTGCGCCCAGATGTGCTCGCCCGAGGCCATCTTCGGGAACAGCTCGTCCTGCTGCTCGGGCCGACCGAACTCGAACAAGGTCGGACCCAGCAGGGTGATGCCGTTGGTGTTGACCCGACCGGGGGCGCCCGAGCGGTAGTACTCCTCC
Source organism: Acidimicrobiia bacterium (assembly GCA_029858875.1). Lineage (GTDB taxonomy): Bacteria > Actinomycetota > Acidimicrobiia > Acidimicrobiales > SHLQ01 > JAOUEE01. Next base: position 1,692 of record JAOUEE010000414.1, on the reverse strand, counting down.
TCGAAGATCAGCCACTCCACGATGGAGCACGCACGGCCGCCGTACTTCCGGGGCCAGTTGACCACCGACCAGCCCGCGTCGAAGAGCCGGCGCTCCCACTGCCGATGCTGCTCGAACCCCGCCTCGGTGTCCATCGGCGCCAAGGGCTCCGGCGGGTGATTCTCGGCCAGCCACCTACGTACCTCGTCGCGAAAAGCGCGCTCGTCGGGGGTGAAGGTGAGGTCCATGGGCGAGTCCTCAGCGAGTCAACCGGTCGAGGGTGGCGAGAGCGTCGGTCACGATCTCGTCGATGATCTCCTGGCTGGTGGGGAGACCACGGATGACGCCCACACCCTGGCCGGTGGGCATGATGCCCACTTCGGGGTGACCATCCACCATCGTGGCCTTGGTGAGCATGGGGGCGTTGGCCGCCATGGCCAGTTGGCCCCAGGTCAGGTCCTGGGCCTTCTTCATGGCCAGACCCTCGCGCAGCAGGTCACGCATCGACGTTCGCGTGATCTTGCGGAAACGCAGGGCGTTGAGCACCGCTCGGGGAAAGGCCAACCAGCCGGCTCGTTCGAGACCGTCGATCACATCGGTGCGAATCACCCGCTGGGGCGCGCCATCGATCGCGGTCGTCACCACGGTCCCCGTGAGGTTGGTGGCGAGATAGGTCTCCTTCACATGATCGGGTACCGAACTGTCGGCCGACAGCAGGAACCGGGTACCCATGGCGATGCCCTCGGCCCCGAAGGCGAGGGCGGCCACGAGGCCGGCGCCGCTGTGGAACCCGCCCGCGGCGATGACCGGGATGTCGACGGCGTCGACCACGGCCGGTATCAGGAGCGAGGTGGGGATGACACCGGTGTGACCGCCGCCTTCGGCTCCCTGGGCGATCACCGCATCCACGCCCCACTCGGCCACCTTCTCGGCGTGGCGGGGGGCGCCGATGGTGGGCATCACCACCAGACCGGCGTCCTTGAGCTTCTTCACCGTGGCCTCGCCCGGCGCCTGCGCGAAGCTGGCCACCCGCACTCCCGTGGCGATGAGGTGGTCGACTCGTGCGTCGATGTCGACCGAGTCGGTGCGCAGGTTCACGCCGAAGGGCGCGTCGGTGGCCGCCTTCACCTCGTCGATGGCCCGAACCATCTCGGGCATGGTCATGGTGGCCGATGCCAGGATGCCCAGCCCACCTGCCCGGGCGGTGGCCGTGGTGAGACCGGCACCGGAGACCCAGCCCATGCCGGTCTGCACGACCGGATAGCGCACGCCGAACAGCTCGGTGGCACGGGTCTGGAGGCGGTCGGCGGCGGCCATTGGCTTCAGCTGAACTCGGCCTTGCGCAGCCCGGTGGGGTCGATGACGGTCCGCAACACATCGAGCTCCTGATCGGTCGGCCGGCGGCTGGTGGGCACGGCGTCGGGGATCACCAATTCGAATCCGGTGTTCTCGATCACCTCGTCGGTGGTGTGCCCCGGATGTACCGACCGCAGCCGCATCCGGTTGTCGGGGGTCTCGAAGTCGAGCACGGCGAGAGGCGTGACCACCCGTCGGATCTCGTGGAAGCGGCCGCCCGCGCCCAACGCGCGGACCCGGTCGTAGCCGGGGCCCGAGACCACATCGACCTCGGGGACGAACACCCGGGTGCTATGGGTGGGAATCCAGTAGCTGGTGACGTGATTGATGAGGTTACCGGGTGCGCCGCGCATGCCG
>JAOUEE010000090.1 GCA_029858875.1 Acidimicrobiia bacterium | reverse complement strand
GCCCCGCCAAGGGATCAACCGGCCCTCGAGGAAACGCATGATCACGTCCATCAAGACGCCCAGCACCGCGATGATGATGATGCCCACCACCATGACGTCGGGTCGGAAGAACTGACGAGCGCGAAACACCATCGAACCCAACCCGGTATCGGTGCCGACCAGTTCGGCGGCGACGAGCGTCCCCCACGACACCCCGAGAGCGACGCGAACACCGGTGAACAGTTCGGGTAGCGCGTTGGGGAGGATGACCCGGAAGAGGATCTGCGCCTTGGAGGCACCCAGGGAGTAGGCCGCCCTGACCTTCGACAGGTTCACCGTCCGCACCCCCGAGCGGGCCGAGATGATCATGATCCAGATCGAGGCGAAGATCAGCAGGCGCACGGCAGGCGGATCGCCGATACCGAACCACAGGATGAACAGGGGCAACAAGGCCAAGGGGGGGATGGGGCGGAACAACTCGACCGGCGTGTCGAGGAAGCCCCGCAGTCGGCTGGACAGTCCCATGGCGAACCCGATGGGCACACCCAGCACGATGCCCCAGAACATGCCCCGCATGACCCGCCACAGGCTCGTCCGGGTGTGTTCCCAGAGGGTGACGTTGCCGAAGCCCTCCGTGCGGAGGTCGTTGAATGTGCTCCAGGTGTCGCCGATCGACGGGAACTTCCTCGGCCCGATCATGAGGCTGTACGAGTCTCCGTCGCAGGCGTCGGCCGTCTCGCAGGCCGCGATCAGATCTGCGTCGCTGGCTGATGTCCCATTCGCGGTCGCGGCAGCCTCGAACTCCTGGCGGAAGTCGTCGGGGAAGCCCCACGGCGTGGTGGCCACGAACCAGAAGAGCAACAACACGAGCAGGGCGAACAAGCTCCACAGAGGACTGCTTCGGACGGCGCTGGCGTCGCCGAAGTTGACGGTGTTGCGGGCACTCTGCCCGCCGCCGCGGCGCCACCATCGACTGGTCTCGCGTTGTTCGATGAACTCCTCGTTGGCCAGCCCACCCGGCCCCCCGCTTGCTGATCCCATCGACACCGTTCAGCCCCCCTCGTGGCCCATGATCTGCTCCTCCATCTCCCAGATGAGCGAGAGCACCTCTTCACGTTTCTCGATGAACTCGGGGGAGGCCTTCAGCTCGCGGGGCTCGACCGTCAGCCCGACCTCGGCGAAGGGCAAGGTGTAGTCGCGGTCGATGCGGCCCGGCCGCGGGGCCATCACGAACATCCGGTCACCCAGGAACAGCGCCTCCTCGACCGAGTGCGTGACCAGGACGATGGTCTTGCCGGTCTCCTTCCACAGCTCGAGGATGAGGCCCTGCATCTTCTCCCGGGTCAGCGCATCGAGCGCGCCGAGCGGTTCGTCCATGAGGATGACGTCGGGGTCGTTGGCCAGGCAGCGGGCCAGCGCCACCCGCTGCTGCATCCCGCCCGACAGCTCGTAGACCGCCTTGTCGCCGAAGCCCTGCAGGCCAACGGTGCGGAGCAGCTCGTCGACCTTGGCCGACGTCTCGGAACGGTTGGCCCGGTTCATCCGAGGCCCGAAGGAGATGTTCTTGGCCACGGAGAGCCACTCGAACAAGGCGCCCTGCTGGAAGACCATGCCCCGGTCCTGACCGGGACCGGTGATGGCGTCACCGCCGAGCTCGACCGAGCCTGCCGTGGGTGCGAGGAACCCGGCCAGGATGTTGAGCAGCGTGGTCTTGCCGCATCCGCTCGGTCCGAGCAACGTCAGGAGCCGACCCGCCTCGAGGTCGAACGACACGTCCTCGAGGGCCTGGACGAACCCGCCGCGAGGCAGTTCGTACCGCATGCCCACCGCGTTGACGCTGAGATCCTTCATCCAGTTCCCCCAGACCTGGTCCATGTCGGAACGCGAGGTGCCGGGACCGGATCCGGTCCCGGCACCTCATTGTTCCACGTGATTCGGAAGCGTCAGCTGTTGACGGCCTCGAGATAGCTCGTATCCACGAACGGGCTGAAGTCGTCGAGCACCGAGTCGATCTCGCCCAGGTCGACGAAGGTCTGCAGCTGCTCCTTCATGTTGTCCTGCACGTAGCCGCCCAACCAATCCGCGGACAGCTGCTCCTCGATGGTGGGGAAGCTGAACCACACGTCCCCATCGAGGAAGTTCCCGACATCTTCCATGCCGGCAGCCTGGGCGATGATCGGGTTGTTGGTCGCCGGATCGGCGGCCCACTGCTCGTTGAAGTCCTCGGTGGCGGACAGGAACGAGGTGACCACGTCGGGATGCTCCTCACCGAAGCCGGTGGGGATGGACACGATGTCGTAGGTGAAGATGCCGATGTCGGACTCCTGCTCGGCGCCCGTCATGATGAGGTTGCCATCGGCCGCCAGCATCTGCTCGACCGATCCACCGAAGGCACAGCCCACGTCGATGTCGCCCGACTCGAAGGCGGCTGCCGTGGTCGGCCCGCTCTCGGCGGGAACCACGGTGATGTCATCGAGCGACACGCCGAGGAACTCCATCATCGACAGCATCTTGTAGTGGGTGACGTTGGCGGTCGGTGTCATCACCGTTGCCCCGACCAGCGTCTCGGCCGCGTTGTCGCGGGTGACGCCCAGCTCGCCTCGCGCCACGCAGTTGTCGGCTTCGGCGTAGGCCACGGCGATCCCGACGACGCGGATGTCGGCCCCGTTGTTGGCGAAGTTGGCGAATGGGGTCAAGCCCTGCGAGTACGAGATGTCGATGTCGCCCGACTCCATGGCTTCGGCCATCTCGCCACCGCTGTTGAACGGCACCCAGTTGACCGGCACGCCGACCGCATCGGAGAAGGAACCGTCCTCCTGGCCGATCTGGTTGGGCGTGGGCCACTCGGCGAAGTAGGCCACGTTGAGCTCGTCGAGGGCGGCCATCTCGCCGTCGGCGGCCTCGTCACCGCCGGCCTCGTCGGTGGCTGCGGTGGTGGACGTCTCGTCACCACCGGTGTCGCTCGCTTCGTCGCTACCGCAGGCGGCAGCCGCGAGAACGAACACCAGTAGCAGGGCGAAAAGCCGCTTCATGGTTGGTCTCCTTGTTGGGGTGCGCAGGGCGCGATGCGAGCCGGTCGACCCTTCATCGCTGGTCGTTCCGGAACGGAGCACGGCGGCGCCGGCTGGTGAGCGTGTGTGGCGACCATCGCGTCTCCCCCCTCCGGGAACGTCGCGTACACGGGCTCGATCTCGGCGATCGGGAGTGCACAACGATCGGGAGCACCTTAGGGGCTCACACGGCCACCCGTGCACCGCAGCGGCCGATCGGATGGCTGCCGTGGCTGATCATGACTCATGTGTCAGCCACGACTCCACCCGGTCGAGGACCTGATCGATACGGCCGCACAGGTCGCCGAGGACGGTGCGGTCGGCCACCAGCGGGGGCGAGATGGTGAGCATCGTCGCGCCCCGATCATCGGCTCGAATGGTGAGTCCGGCGTCGCGGACGAACTGGTTGAGCAGGCCACCCTGGAGGATCTGGGTGCGGTGAGCGTCGAGGTCGATGCCGGCCTGGCGGTCGGCCATCAACTCGATGGCGTAGAAGTATCCGGTGCCGCGCACATCCTTCACACAGGCGTGCTGGCTCATCAGGTCGCGCAGCGACGACCGGAGGAAGTCCTCGTTGGCGAGCACGCCCTCCAGCACGCACTCGTCCCGCATGGCCCGCATGGTGGCCACCGCCACGGCCGTGGCCACCGGATGGCCACCGAAGGTGGAACCGTGTACGTAGCTCCCCATCGGCGAGTCCCAGATGGCGTCGACCAGGGGCTTTCGCATCACCACCCCACCGAGTGGTTGGTAGGCGCTGGTGACGCCCTTGGCGAAGGTGATGAGATCGGGCACCACGCCATAGCGCTCACTGGCGAACCAGTGTCCGAGTCGCCCGAAGGAGTTGATCACCTCGTCGGCACACAACAGCACCCCGTAGGTGTCACAGATCCGCCGCAACTCCTGCCAGTAGCCATCGGGCGGCACCAGCGCCCCCCGGCCGTTCTGCACCGGTTCGGCGATCATCATGGCGACCGTGTCGGGACCCTCCTCCAGGATGCGGGCCTCGACGGCCCGCACACTGTCGAGGTCGGAGGCCGATCCGGTCGGATCGGTCACCTCGCCGAAGGTGTTGGGCACCCGCCGCACGCCGTCCCACAGCATGGGCTCGAAAGGATCGCGGAACCTGGGTATGCCGGTGACGGCCAGGGCTCCGAGTGTGGTGCCGTGGTAGGCCCAGTCCCGGGCGATGACCTTGTAGCGACCCTCGTCACCTTGGCTGAGGTGGTAGTTGCGGGCGAACTTGAGCGCCGACTCCACGGCCTCGGATCCCGAGTTGACGAAGAACACCTCGTCCAGATCACCGGGCGCCACCTGGGCGATCGCCGACGCGGCCTCCACGGCTGCGGGGTGGGCCCAGCCCCACGTGGGGAAATAGGCCAAGGTGTCCATCTGCTTGGCCGCGGCGGCGGTGAGGTCGGACCGCCCGTGGCCGAGGTTGGTGCAGAACAGCCCGGACAGGCCATCGAGGTAGCAGTTGCCGTCGGTGTCCCAGACGTAGCATCCCTCGCCGCGGTCGATGGTGGTCAGGCCTTGGCTGCGCCAGGCCGATCCGTTGGTGAAGTGGGGCATGAGGTGCGCCTGGGCCCCCACTCCCCAATCCCTGCGAGTTTCCATGTCGGATCCACCCCCGTGATACACGTGGACGCTGTTGGAACAAGCTAGCACGCGAACGTTAGAACTCCTAGCACTTTCGTGAGTATCTATAACAGGGGGTTGCGGTGGGTCGTCCACCCGAACGCGCACGAGTGGTCATCGTCGGCGGCGGCATCGTCGGGTGCAGCGTGGCGTATCACCTCACGCTCCAGGGATGGACCGACGTGGTGCTCCTGGAGCGCCACACCCTGACCAGCGGCACCACCTGGCACGCGGCCGGCCTGGTCGCCCAGCTACGGGCCACCCACAACATGACCCGCCTGGCCGCCTACGGCGGCGACCTCTACGAACAACTGGAGATCGACGGCCACCCCACCGGATTCCGTCGCACCGGCTCGATCGCGGTGGCGGCCGACGACGAACGGCTCGAGGAGCTCGTTCGCGGCGCCGACATGGCTCGCTGCTTCGGCGTCGAGATCCAACCAGTGGACGTCGACCAACTCGCCGCTCGGTGGCCGCTCATGCACACCGGTGATCTCGTCGGCGGCGTCTGGGTCCCACGAGACGGCCAGACCAGCCCGGTCGACACCACCACCGCCCTGGCCGCCGCCGCCAAGGCGAACGGAGCCCGGATCATCGAGCACATCGAGGTACACGACCTCCGCACCGACAAAGGCGTCGTCACCGGCGTCCACACGGTGGAGGGCGACATCGAAGCCGAGTACGTGGTGACCTGCGCCGGCCTCTGGTCGCGCCACCTGGCCGGACGGGCCGGTGTGGCCCTGCCCCTGCACGCCTGCGAGCACTTCTATCTGGTCACCGAACCCGTCGACGACCTGCCCCACGACGCACCCACCCTGCGCGACCCCGGCGGCGGCGTCTACGTCAAACAGGAGGGCGGTCGGCTGCTGATCGGCTTCTTCGAACCAGTGGCCAAACCGATCGGCGTTCGCGACATACCCGACCGTCCATTCGTCCAACTGGACGACGACTGGGAGCATCTGGCCGAGGTCTTCGAGGCTGCGGTCCACCGTCTACCGGTCCTGGCCGACATCGGCATCCGGCTGTTCTTCAACGGTCCCGAGAGCTTCACCCCCGACGACGCCTACGTGTTGGGCCAGACCCCCGAGCTCCGCAACCACTTCTGCGCGGCCGGATTCAATTCCGTCGGGATCCAGTCGGCTGGAGGCGCCGGAAGGGTGCTGGCCGATTGGATCGTGCACGGCCGACCGCCCATGGACCTGGCCGACGTCGACGTCCGTCGCTTCCACCCCTTCCAGGCCAACCGCCGCTACGTACGGGACAGAGCCCGTGAGACCATGGGCCTGCTGTACGGGATGCACTGGCCGTTTCGTCAGTACGACACGGCTCGAGGCGTGCGGCGCTCGCCGTTCCACGACCGGTTGGTGGCCGCCGGAGCCTGCATGGGCGAAACCGCCGGCTGGGAACGGCCGAACTGGTATGGAGCGTCGCCCGCGGAAGCGAGCTACCAGTACTCCTACGGACGTCAGAACTGGTTCTCACCATCCGCGGCCGAGCATCACGCCACCCGTGATGCGGTGGCGCTGTTCGATCAGACCTCGTTCTCGAAGCTGGAGGTCAGCGGGCCCGACGCGGCGCGCGCGCTCAATCGGATATGCGCCAACGACATCGACGTCGAGCCGGGCACCGTCGTGTACGGACCATGGCTCAACGAGCAGGGCGGGATCGAAGCCGACCTCACCGTGAATCGCCTGACCGAGGATCGTTTCCTGGTGATCACCGCCGCGAACACCCAGACGCGCGACCGCGACTGGCTGGAACGCCATCTGCCCGACGACGGCCGGGTGGGCGTCACCGATGTGACCTCGGGGTTCGCCGTGCTGGGTCTGATGGGCCCTCGCAGCCGCACCCTGCTGCAGTCGGTCACCGATGCGGACCTGGACCCCGAGGCCTTCCCGTTCGGTACCAGCCGGTGGATCGACATCGGGTACGCGACGGTGATGGCGCTTCGGCTCACGTACGTGGGTGAGCTGGGCTGGGAGCTGTACGTGCCCACCGAGTTCGCCCTACACGTGTTCGAGACACTCACCGTGGCCGGCGCCGACCACGAGCTTCGCCTGGCCGGTTACCACGCCATCAACTCGCTCCGCATGGAGAAGGCGTACCGGCACTGGGGCCATGACATCACCGACGAGGACACACCGCTCGAGGCCGGGTTGTCCTTCACCCTGGCGTGGGAGAAGCCGGGCGGCTTCATCGGCCGCGACGCCATGCTGCGCCAGAGGGAGCGCGGCATAGGCCGCCGGCTCGTGCAGTTCAAGCTGGACGACCCCGGTCCTCTGCTGTATCACGACGAGCCGATCCTGCGTGACGGCGAGCTGGTGGGACGCATCACATCGGGCATGTACGGCCACACCGTCGGTGCCGCCCTCGGAATGGGATACGTGGCCACTTCCCTGGACATGCCCAGAGGCGAGCTGATCGAAGCCGGCTACACGATCCAGGTGAACGGCCGCGCCGTCTCGGCCACGCCGTCGTACCGGCCGTTCCACGACCCGGCGGGTGAGCGGATCCGTGCCTGAGAGCCTCGGCGAATGGCGCGCCTGCTCGGGTCCTACCTCCCGGTCCTTGACATCGCTCCGAGGGCAGGGTCCGATGAGGACCAGCCGAAAGCCAGGGGAACCAACATGAAGGTCAGCGAGATCCTCCACCGCAAAGGCACCGAGGTGGCCACCGTCAAGGCCGACGACACCATCTCGGCCGCAGTCCGCACGCTGGCTGAGCACGGGGTCGGGGCACTGGTGGTATCGGCCGACGGGGCCCACATCGACGGCATCATCTCCGAGCGCGACATCGTCCGCTCCCTCGACACCCGGGGTGCCTCCAGCGTCGATGACGCAGTCGCCACGGTGATGACGGCCACCGTGCACACCTGCGCGCTGAGCGACGACATCGACCAGCTCATGCAGGTGATGACCGAGCGGCGCATCCGCCACATCCCGGTCACCGAGGACGGCGTGCTGGTCGGCATCATCAGCATCGGCGATGTGGTGAAACGCCGTCTCGACCAGCTCGAGGACGAGAACCGACACCTCAACGACTACATCAGCGGCCGCTGAGCCACCTGGCGACGGTCCTGGCCGGACCGGGCCTGGGGGCGCGGCCGCTCAGACGCCGGCCGTGGCCCAGGCGCCGAACCCCCCGAGGATGTCGGACACGTCGGTGAAGCCGGCGTTGCGAAGCAGGCTCGCCGCCACCGAGGAGCGATATCCGCCGGCGCAGAACACCACCACCGGGGCGCCAGGATCGAGCTCGTCGAGCCGGCCGGGTAGCTGGCCGACGGGGATGGGCCGGGCCCCCTCGATGGTCCCCATCGCCAATTCGCCGGGGTTGCGGATGTCGACCACCTGGAGGAACGGCAGGTCGCGTCGGCGCTCCTCGAACTCGGCGGCGGTCAGGCGCGAGGCCACGGCCACCCGATCGGGATTGGTGGCCATGACCGTCAGGGGCTGGTCGAGGTAGCCGACGACGCGGTCGAAACCGATTCGGGCCAAGCGGTTCTTGCCCTCGACCTCGAATCCCGCCTCCACCACCAGCACGATGTCGACGTCGCTGGGAACCACCGACCCGGCGAACTCGGCATACCGGCCGTTGAGACCGACGTTGATCGACCCGGCCAGGTGACCACGGGCGAACTCCTCGGGGTCGCGGCCATCCACGACAACGGCGCCACGGGCGACCAGACGATCGAAGGCTTCGAGGTCGAGCACTGGAGGCCGAGCCTCCTCGTCGAGCAACGGCCGGTCCTTGCGGTTGAGGATGGCGTCGTACACGAAGTAGTCGGGCGCCGGGGGCTGCCCTTCGGTGACCAGCTCGACGAACGTGGCCCTGTCCGGCGCCAGCAGGGCGTAGTTCCCGGTGCGTTGATCACCCATGGTGGACCAGGTCTCGGTGGACAGGTTCTTGCCGCATGCCGACCCCGCACCATGCGCCGGATAGACGCGGGTGGCGTCCGGCAGCGGCAGGAGCTTGTCGTGCAGGCTGTCGTAGAGCTGATTGGCCAACTCGTCCCGGGTGAAGCCGATCGATGACAACAGGTCGGGCCGGCCGACGTCCCCGATGAACAGGGTGTCGCCGGTGAGCACGCCGTAAGGCACCTCATCGCCGGGATGCTCCCACACCACGATGCTGAGGGACTCGGGCGTGTGCCCCGGGGTGTGCAGGAACTCCAGCTCGACCTCGCCGAGCGAGATCCGCTGGCCGTCGTCGACCTTGCGGGAGGAAAACTCGGTTTCGGCCACCGACGAGTAGACGATGTCGGCGCCCGTGGCCGCTGCCAGCTCGAGATGGCCCGACAGGAAGTCGGCGTGGAAGTGGGTCTCGATGATGAGCTCGATGGTCAACCCGGCCGCTTCGGCATCGGCGAGGTACTCGGCCGTGTCGCGTCGCGGATCGACCACAACCGCCTTGCCCGAGGTCTCGTCACCGATGAGATAGGACGCGTGGGAGAGACAATCGAGGTAGTACTGGGTGAACTTCATGGCGTGAGCACTCCTTGCTCCGGTGGTCGAACACTAGGGGTTGTGGGGTTCGGGTCAATCGTGCTCGGCGTAGGCGAGCATGCCGCCCGACAGGTTCACCACGTCGTCGAAGCCTTCTGTGACGAGGAACTCGGCGGCCTTGCCGCTGCGGCCACCGCTGCGGCACAGCAGCACCACCGTCCGGGATCGATCGAGCTCGTGCAGGCGCTGGGGTAGCTCGCCGAGCGGGATGTTGATCGCTCCCGGGAGGGTGCCGGCCGCCACCTCTGTGGGCTCGCGCACATCGATGAGCTGGCCGTGCTCGCCGATCGCGGTGACGTAGTCGGCGACGGGGTGGTCGCGGTGGGTGGGGTCAGACATGGTCGGGAACCTCCGGTTGGGTGGGGACGGACGGGGACGCGCTGCTCGGTCGGTGACCATCCTGGCGCTCGTCGATGCCGAGACGCCGCCGGTCGAACGGGCCCGTGCGTTTGGCCCGAATGGCCACCATCGCGTCGTTGGTGGACGCGTGGATCCGGTCGCCCAGCGCGGCCCAGATCCCGGCCCGGTGGAGCACATCTCGGACCGGGCCCTTGACGCCGGTCAGGTGCAGATCGACACCTCGCTCGCCCATCTCGTGGACGACCTCGTGCAACATGTCGGCTCCGGTGGCATCGAGATCGTTGACCCCGGAGGCATCGAGCACCAGGGCGTTGGGCGCCTCGTCGGCGTGGGTGAGCAGCAACCGCTTCACGTGCGTCGCATTGGCGAAGGAGATGGCCGCATCGACGCGGAGGATGCGGACGCCTTCGACGGTGTCGACCTCGGGGAACCGGTCGACGTTGCGGTAGCTGGTGGTGCCGGGGACGTGGCCCAGTACCGCACTGTGGGGAACCGACATCCGGGCGAAGACCACGAGCATCGAAGCCACCACCGCCACGAGGATTCCGACCTCGATGCCCAGGAGGAGCGTGGCGAAGAAGGCAACGGCCAGGCCGATGGCATCGGATCGCTTCACGGCCACGATGTGACGCATCTCGGCCACGTCGACCAGCCCCACGACGGCCGCCACGATGATGGCGCCGAGGGCGGCGTTGGGGAGCGAGGTGAACAGCGGGGTGAGCACCGCGATGGTCAGCAGCACGACGCCGGCCGTGATGACCGAGGCCACCGGTGTGCGTGCACCGGCCGTGTCGTTGACGGCGGTGCGCGAGAACCCGCCGGTGACCGGATAACCGCCGAAGAAGCCGGTCGCCACGTTGGCGGCTCCCAGGCCGATGAGCTCCCGGTTGGCGTCCACGTCGTAACGGTGACGACGGGCGTAGACCTTGGCGACCGCGATCGACTCCATGAACCCGACGAGGGTGATCACCGCGGCCGAGGCCAGCAGGTTGGAAATCAGCGAGCCGTCGAAATCGGGGAGCCCGAAGCTGGGCAGGGTGTTGGGGATGTCACCGACGACCGACACACCATCGGCTTCGAGGTCGAGTCGGTCGACGGCCAGGATGGATCCGACCACCACCACGAGCGCGGCCGGCACCCGGGGGAACCACCGCTTCAGGGCGAACAACGTGAGCAGCGAGGTGAAGCCGATCACCATCGTCACCGTGTCGGCATCGCCCAGGTTGGCCACGACCTCGCGGACCGTTTCGTAGAAGTGGTCCTGCCGGCCGACCGAGATGCCGAACAGGTGCTTGGCCTGGGAGAAGCCGATGATGATGGCGGCCGCTGCGGTGAACCCCACCAGCACCGAGTGCGACAGGAGGTTGACCAGGAATCCCAGCCGACCGACACCGAGCACGATGTGGAACACGCCCACCAGCAGGGCCAGCATCGCCGCCGCTCCGAGATAGCCGGCGGTTCCCTCGTCCACCAGTGGGGCGAGGGCGGTTGCCGTCAACAGCGACACGATGGCCACCGGGCCCACGGCGAGTTGGCGCGAGGTGCCGAACAGGGCGTACACGACGAGGGGCAGCGTGGAGGCGTACAGCCCGATCTCGGGCGGCAGGCCGGCCAGTTGGGCGTAGGCCATGGCCTGGGGCACCAGCATGGCCCCCACGGTCAGACCCGCGGCCAGGTCCCCCTGCACCTCCGACCGCCCGTACCCCCGGCTCCACACCGGCTTCCTCTTCATAGATACGAATGTACGTACTTTTAGGCCGGGACGCAACCCCCCACCCGGCTCGGACCCCCGTGACCGATCAGAGGCGGTAGGCAGCTGCGGCCGGTTTGAGCGGGCGGGCGTACCAGAGCGGACGACGGAGGCCGTTGGTGGACGGCCGCGTCTTCGACAGCCAATCCAGGAAGGCCTCACGGGACTTGGCCGTGTCGACCACCACGTCGCCGTACTCGTCGTCGCCCCGGGCCGGCGTGATGTGGACCCGCTGATGCCAACACTGCATGCCCGAGATCGGGTCGGGCTGCACACAGAAGGAGGCGTTCTGATGGACACCGGTGTCGTTCCACCAGATGCGGCCGCTGTCGGGGTCGCTCGACTCGAAGGGCTGCGCGCCGTGCTCGCGCCGTAGTCGCCAGGTGGTGCCGCCGTCGGTGCTGGGCGAGCTGGTGATGCCGGCCTTCCCGCTCCCCCACGACCGGGCCTTGTCCTCCTCGAGCCGCCACCGGCCCATGTGGTGCGACGCAGCCACGACTCCCGGGCGGATGCCCTCGGTGCGCCAGGCCGAGATCACGAAGTGACCGATGCGGGTGGACACCCGAACCAGACCGCCTTCCTCGATGTCGAGCTTCTCGGCATCGGACGGATGGATCCACAGCGGATGGCGATGGCTGATCTCGTTGAGCCACTTCGAGTTGGCCGAGCGGGTGTGGATCAGAGTGGGGATCCGGAACGTGGGCAACAGGATGCGCTCGGTCCCGGCCAGGTCGAGGTCCTCCCAGTGGACATGTGAGGGAATCCACGTGGGCGTGGCGTACTCGGGCCATCCCCACTCGGCCAACGTGGTGGAGAACAGCTCCAGCTTCTTCGACGGCGTGGGGAACCCCTCACGGGCCACGCCATCGATGTCGACCGCGGGAGATCCGTCACCCAGCGGAGCCAGCACCACGTCGCCCAGGTCATCGAGCGCGCCCGACCACGTGCCCGCCGTGCCCGGCTTGCGGTACACCCCATGCTGGTCGCGGGCGCAGCCCTCGAGCGCGGTGTCGTCGACGGTGCGCTCGTACGGCTCGTAGGGGTCGGTGGGCACGGCGAAGGCCGACCGGTTGCGCATGTACTCGAGCGGGGCTTCGCCGGCTTCGGCCGCAGCCTCGGCCAGACCGGGCACGTTGTCCGCGAACATGGCGCCGTAGTACTCGTCGACGCTGACGGGCCGGCCTGGTTCGGTCGGCGACTCGAACCATTGACGGATGCCAAGCTCACCGTCGGGATCGATGCGCCAGCTGAGGTCGATCCAGAACTCGTTCTCTTCCCATACCTCGCCCGGGTTGTAGTCGTAGCTGCGGGCATCGGGGCCCAGCGCACCGCCGTTCTTGATCTCGGCATAGCGACGGTTGACCGACTGACGGAAACCGATCCATCGGCCGGCGTGGGTCTCGTAGCTGTGCACGTCGTGGCGCTCGGTGGACACGCCCATGGGAAGCACGTAGTCGGCGAACCACGATGTCTCGGACCACGTGGGGGTGAGGGCGACATGGCAGCGCACCATGTCCTCGTC
>JAOUEE010000413.1 GCA_029858875.1 Acidimicrobiia bacterium | reverse complement strand
ATGCAGCTGGCCCAGGCCACGATGATGAGATAGCCCGTCATCAGGAGGCGTCGGCGGTCGAGTCGGTCGGCCAGCGGGCTGGTGAACGGTGTCACCACCAGCGCCGGGATGAACAGGAAGAAGAACAGCAGTCCCTGCAGTGTGGGGTCGTCGTCGCCGATGTCGGTCATCAGCTTCTGGAGCGAGACGTGCGAGCCCCAGAACCCGAGCTGTGTGCTGAGCTGGGCGACGTAGACCGATCGGAACTCCTGGTGGTTGAGAGCGCGAAAGGCCCGGCCCCGGTCGAAGCGGTCGGTCACGGCGAGACCCGTTGCAGCCGCGCCGTCAGATCGCCTCTGGTGCCGTAGACCACCCGGTCCACGCCGACGAAGGTGGCCAGTCGAGCCAGGGCGGCGACGAGGGGTTCGGCGATCTCGGCGTCACCGGTGCCCGGCTCGGCGTAGGCGGCCACGGCCCGCAGCACGCCAGCCTCGCGATCGGTCTTCACGTCGACCCGGCCCACGAGTCGGTCACCCAGCAGGAAGGGCAACACGTAGTAGCCATGGCGCCGTTGGGGCTTGGGCACGTAGATCTCGATGCGATAGTCGAAGTCGAACAGCGCCTTGGCACGGGGCCGGTTCCACACGACCGGGTCGAACGGCGACAGCAGCGTCGCCGCCTCGACACGACGCGGCACCGTGACGTCGGGAACCACGTAGCCGGGCTGGGACCAACCCTCGACGGTGACCTCGAGCAGACGGCCATCCTGCACCAACTCGGCGATCTGGGCCCGGGCCGATCGCTTGGGGAGCCGGTAGTAGTCGACCAGGCAGGCCACGGTGCCCACGCCGTGGGCCCGAGCCGATCGCACCAGCAGTTCCTTCTGGGCGTCGTCCTCGGCGGGAGTGGGCCGCTCCCGGACCTCGGCGGGGACGATCCGGTCCAGCCGATCCCACTGCTTCTCGAAGTTGCCCACCCGACGGATGCCGATCTCGCCGACCCGGAACAGCCAGTCGAGGGCCAGCCGACCGACCGAGCGCCCGTCCCACCACTCGCCCTGGCGGGGTCGAGGGTCGGACAGCTCGCTGGCCAACATCGGACCACGATCGGTGACCTCGGCCAGTACGTCGCGGACGTAACCCGGTTCGCGCCGGGCCAGCTCGGCCAGCCCGCCCCAGGTCTCGCCGTCGAGGGCTCGCCGCTTGGCCCACCGCATCAGCGGTTCGTCGACCACCGGAAGCAGCGATGCTTCGTGGGCCCACGCTTCGAACCACTCGTCGTCGCGATACGCCAACCGATCGAGCAGACCGGCATCGTAGGGCCCGAGGCGACTGAACGGCAGCAGGTACTGGGTCCGGACGACCACCGGCACCGAGTCGAGTTGGAGCAGGTTGAGTCGACCCATGACCCGGCGCAGATGCCGCCGGTCGACCGCACCGGTGGGTGGCCGGTCGGCGAACCCCTGGGCGCCCAGCGCCAGGCGACGGGCCTGGGATCGCGAGAGCGCAGCCGAGCGGAGAGGCACCGTCCGACGGTAGCGGGACTACGGTTCGCCACGGAAAGGGAGATCCGATGGAACTCGACCTGATGGCGCACGCCGCGCCCCTGCGCAGTGTGGCAACCCTGGCCCGACGGGCCGAGGAGGCCGGCTTCGGCACCATGTGGATCACCGAGTCGGGGCGCACCGCCTATCTGAGCTGCGCGGCGGCCGCCCTGGCCACCGAACGCATGGGCCTGGGCACCGGCGTGGCCGTGGCCTTTCCCCGCAGCCCCATGGTGACCGCCTCGGTGGCCTGGGAGCTGGCCGAGACCACCGGTGGCCGCTTCACGGTGGGCCTCGGTACCCAGGTGAGGGCCCACATCGAGCGCCGTTACAGCAGCGAATACGCACCGCCCGGGCCCCGGATGAAGGAGTACGTGCAGGCCATGCAGGCGATATTCGCCGCCTTCCGGGGCGAGGCCAAGCTGGACTTCCACGGCGACTACTACGACTTCTCGCTGTTGCCGGCCCAATGGTCGCCGGGCCCCATCGACGCCCCCGACCCGCCCATCTTCGTGTCGGCCGTGCTGCCGTGGATGAGTCGCATGGCCGGCGAGATCTGCGACGGCGTGCACATCCATCCCTTCCATTCCCCCGAGTACGTGACCGACCGGCAGCTCCCCCACATCGCCGAGGGCGCCGAGCGCGGCGGTCGCACGCTGGAGGACGTGTGTCTGGAGATCCCGATCATGACGGCGGTGGGTGAGGACGACCAGGAGATCGCCGCCAGCCGCGAGCATGCCCGGATGATGGTCGGGTTCTACGGCAGCACCCGCACCTACGCCCCCGTGTTCGAGCAGCACGGCTTCGAGGGACTGTCCGAACAGCTACACGCGGCCCAGCGCGAAGGTGACCTGGGCCGCATGGCCGAGATCGTCACCGACGACGTGCTCGACCACTACATCGTGTCGGGTACCTGGTCCGAGATGGGCCCTGAACTGGTGACCCGCTACGAGGGTCTGGCCCCCAATCTCCGGATCATGAGTTACACCGCCGTCGGTCAGTATCGGGAGGACCCCGATGTCTTCGCCAAGTGGGCCGACGTCGCCGCAGCCATGCGAGCCTCCTGACCCGCACCCTCACCGGCAACGGGCACCGACCCGGTCACCGGTGGGGGGACATGAGGGCGACGGGGATGGAGATGTCGAGGTCGCGGGTGCGGAGGGTGGCGATGCGGCGGCCGGGCTGCACGGCGTCCTTGGCCGGGCCGCAACGGTCGCCGAGCGCGGCCACCGACGCGTCCAGGTCGGGGCAGGTCAGCGCCACCCCCCAGGCCGTCGCCGGCCCCTCGCCGTGTGCCTCGTCGGCGCCGACCATCTCGAGGATGACATCACCCAGCCAGAAGAACGTCTGGCGCTGGGTCGTGCCGGCCACCTCGAAACGACGCACCCGGCGGACCGGAACGCCAAACCCGTCGAGGGCGGCCGTGGTGCGGTCCACATCGGGCGACAGGACCACCAGATGATCCCAGGCCGTCACCCCGTTGGGGTGGTCACCAGCCGGTGGCACGGGGTCGCGACGGCGAACCAGGCGAACGCCATCGAGTGACGGCGCCGCCAACCCGTCGATGCTGATCGACGTCATCCCTCGCCCGGCCCCGGCGCCGGTCAGCACGATCGCGGT
>JAOUEE010000089.1 GCA_029858875.1 Acidimicrobiia bacterium | reverse complement strand
ACGAAGCGGGGCGATCCCTGACAATCTGATCGGCACAATCCACTTGCGCCTGAGAAGGACGTCCGAACGATGCCCTACATCACGGATCGCCTCGTACACGATGCCGACGCCCACATCATGGAGACGCCCGACTGGCTACGCGACCACGCCGATCCACAGCTGCGCGAGCGCATCGATCCTCCGGGATACGCCAACGAGCTGCGCCAGACCGGCGACAACGACGACCAGCGACGCGACCTCGACGCCGCGTTCTCGGCGCTCATCCAACGGCACCGCAGCGAGGAGTACCGGGCCGACGAGGCCACCGAGATCATGAACCGCAAGAACTTCGCCGCGACGGGTTCGTTCCTCGCCGAGGACCGTGGTCGCGTGCTCGAGCTGATGGGCGTGGCCAGCCAGCTGGTGTTCAACACCTTCCACAATCGACGGCTGCACGACTGGGAACACGGGCCCGACCTCGATCTGGCCTACGGCGCGGCCCGGGCCCACAACCGGGGCATGGTCGAGTTCTGCTCGGCCGACCCTCGCCTGTTGCCCACCTGCTACGTCCCCCTCGCCGACTTCGACCGCACCGAGGCGATGGCGGCCGAGGCCCTGGCCATGGGCGCGGCGGCCCTACTGATCCCTTCGGGATGTCCGGCCGGGCACTCCCCCAGCCACCTCGGTCTCGATCCGCTGTGGCGCCAGGCCGAGGAGGCGGGCACGCCCGTCGTGTTCCACGTCGGCGGCACGGGCGACCTGATCGATCCGGCGTACTTCGTCAACGGACTGCCCGTTCCCGCCGACTTCCACGGCGGCGACGAGAACTTCCGTTCGGTCGACTACATGGGCATCCCCGGTCCGCCCATGCAGACACTGGCCACCCTCATCTTCGACGGCGTGCTCGAGCGCTTCCCCGCCCTTCGGATCGGCGTCATCGAACAGGGCGCCATCTGGCTGCCCAGTTGGCTGCGACAGATGGAATCGGCGGTCGAGGCCTTCGGTCGTCACGAGGAACGACTCCGGGCCCTGTCACTGCGCCCGACGGAGTACGTGCAGCGACAGGTGCGGGTGACGCCGTACCCCACCGAGGACGTGGGCTGGATCATCGCCCAGTCCGGCCGCGACGTCTGCATGTTCTCGTCGGACTACCCCCACGTGGAAGGTGGTCGCCGTCCCTACGAACGGTTCGAGGCCAGCCTGGGCGACGCCGACGAGACGGTTCGCCAGGCCTTCTACGCCGACAACTTCGTCGACCTGATGGGCGCGGCGCTCACGCCCGCGAGCGGCGCGCGGTGACTCGATCGTCGAGCTGACCACTGTCGCTGACGAGCCGGGTTCGGTGACTCCGGGGGGTCGACCTGGCCGACGATGGCGACGCGTGACGCCCCGCGTCGGCGTGGGCGTTCACTGCGAACCTCGGCCGACTCCGCCTGCTGATCGACCGACCCGAGATCTGCGCCGACTTCGGGGTCACCCGCTCCAGGACAGGAAGTCGGCGAAGCTGTCCTGAATGCAGCGGCGGAAGTCCTCGGGCGCTTCGACGGCCGCCGGATCGACGAAGACGCCGAGGTCGAACTTGCCGTCGTAGGAGAGGGCGGTGATGTTCGCGGCGGTACCGGCCACCGGGCCCATGGTGACGTTGTTGAGGACGCGTGCGCCGGACACGTACAGCGGCACGGGAGCACCGCGCAGGTTCGACGTGGCGAAGTCCATCTTGGCTGCTTGCGCCTTCGCGGTGTTGGTGATCACCGACGTGGGCAGGAGATTCAGCACACCGGCCAGCGCGCTGAGGCCACCGGTCTCCTCGGCCTCGGTTCGCTTGGCCGCCATGGCCTGTCTCACGTCGTCGAATCGCGATTCGAGGGGCATCGGTCGGCCCGAGACCTGCACCGGCACGGGGGTGAACGCGTTGCCGCCGGCGGCGTCATCGGTGCGGGTGCTGACCACGAAGCTGATGTTGAACGCGTCGACGTCGACGTCGCGTGCGGCGTGATGGCGGACCGCTGCCTCGACCAGCGCGGCCACGAAGAGGTCGTTCACCGATCCGCCCATGGCCTTGGCCGATCGCTTCACCCCGTCGAGGGGAACGCTGACGTGTTCGAGATGCCGACGACGTGACCGCTTCTTCCAGATGTCGGAGCCGCCGGCCACATCGGTTCCCGAGCCGGACAGCTGCCCGATGGCACTCTGGGCCAGATGGGTGAGCTCGCCGGCCTTCTCCCCCGCGCGGCGGGGGTCGGCCGGCCACAGGGCCACCTCACCGACCAGTCGGCGAGCGACCCCGGCCTGACGCCGCACGAGGTGCCCCAGCGTGTGGGTCGTGGTGCTCACCAACCCGTCGGACAAGTCTCCGCCACTGCGACGTCGGTGATGGCCGGCTGCGACCGCGTCGGCAACGATGGTCTCGAGGTCCACCTCCGCAGGCACGTCCTCGTCGGGCCCCAGCTCCTGGAACATCTCGGCGAGGCGCAGCTGGCCCATGCCGTCGGCGATGGCGTGGTGCAGGATCGAGAACATCGCACCCCGGCCGCCCTCCAGGCCGTCGATGATCACGAACCGCCACAACGGCCGGGTGCGGTCCAGGGTGTCCTCGTAGAGCTGGGCGGCCAGATCGAGGAGCTGCCGGTCGGTGCCCGGCTGGGGCAGGGACAGGCCTCGGACGTGATGATCGAAGTCGAACTCCGGATCCGGCACCCACGTGGGCGGCGACAGGCGGCCCAGACCCGGCACCACCCGCTCGTAGAACCGCGGCACGTCGGCCACCATGGCCCGGATCCGCCGACGGAACTGGTCCCGGTCGATCGGCCGATCCAGGATCACCAGGGCCGCGCCGCTGGGGTTGAGCCAGGGATCCTTCTCGACGTTCCACATCAACGCTTCCTGATCCGACATCCGGGCATCGAAGTGCATCTCGCGGTGGGTCGACATCGTGATCAGCCTCAGGTATCGGTTCCGGGTCGACGGTCGACCTCGGCCCGGGGGTCGCCCGCGTATCCCGGCGGGAAGGTGCGGGCCAGCTCCTCGTCGGTGGGCTCATGGTGCTCGCGGGCCTCGGGCGGAAGGAGCTCCATGATGGCGGCCATGATCCGCTTCGTGTCGTCGTCGGGGTCTTCGTACAACAGCTCGACCGGCTCTCCCACGGTGACGGTGATGGTCGGCCGGTCCCGCAGTGCGATGTTGGGCAGGCGGGCGCTACGGGGCCACACCTTCTCGGTCCCCCACAGTCCGACCGGTATGACCGGTGCCCGGGTCATGGCGGCCAGCCGAGCCGCACCCCACCGCCCCTTCAGCTCGGGATCGAAGAAGGCCGGCCCCCGTGGGATGGTGCCCTGCGGCGCCATCATCAGGAGCTCTCCGCCGATCACGGCGTCGGCGGCCTTCTCCAGCGGCTCATCGGAGCCGCTCGCCCGTTCGACCCGGATGCCACCCGCCCACTTGGCGAGGGTGCCGATCAGCGGTGCGTCGAAGACCTCCTTCTTGCCGAGGCTGCGGACGTTGCGACCGGCCTTGGCCGCGAGGAGGCCCACCGCACTGGGGTCGAAGTAGCTCCGATGATTGAACACCACGATGGCCGAGCCCGACGACGGAATGTTCTCGACGCCGTGGAACTCGAAGCTGGCGATCGGGGCGACCAACTCGGGACGCATGAACGGGCGACTCCACTCCTGGAGCTCCCGACCGGCGACCTTGGCCACCCCGTCGGCCACATCGAGATGGCGCACCGGCCAGCCCCGGACCGCGGCCAGGGCCCGTAGCGAGACATCGGGCTTCACCGCCACCGGGTGTCCCACCTCCGACAACAGGGGTGCGTCGAAGTAGCTGTCCGAGTAGGCGTAGCTGCCGCCCAATCGGACATGGTTGGCATCGGCCCACTCACGCACCGCTTCCAGCTTGGCCCGACCCCAGAGGAAGGGCCCGTCGAGCTGACCGGTGTAGACCCCGTCCACGTGCTGCCACCGGGTGGCGACGGCATCGTCGAAGCCCAGCCGCTCGGCCAAGGGGCCGACGAACGGCTCGGGCGAGGTCGTGGCCAACACCAGGGCGCGCCCTGCCTCACGGTGCTGGTCGATGATGGCGGTGGCGAACGGTTGCAGCATCGATACCAGTTCATCGGCGGCATCGGCCATGGCGGCGGCCACCTCGTCCACCGCCCACCCCGCCGCCGCCCGGCCACCGAGCCGGGCCGGCTGCATCATCACCCAGTTCTCACCGAATCGCTCGTAGAACCCGAAGAAGGCATCACCCAGGGGAATGGTGGCCGACCCGGCCAGACCCGCGTCGGCCAGATGGCGCTGGAAGATCGGTGTCGACGAACCCGAGATGAGGGTTCGGTCGAGGTCGAAGATGGCGGCAGTCGGCATGGCGAGGCGTCCTTCCGCTCACGCTGGAGCAGGTGTTGCATGCTTGAAGCTCAGCTGGAGCTTGGTGCGATACGCGATGACCGCGCCATTCTCGATCAGCACGTCCATTTCGACCACCTCGGCCACCCGGAGGTCGTCGTAGGTCTTGCTGGCTTCACGAACCGCGTTCTGCGCCGCCTGCTCCCAGGACTCGCTGCTCGATCCGATGAGCTCGACGACTCGGTACACGCTCTCGTTCATGCGGCATCTCCTACTCGTTGTTTGATGGAAAGGGCGAGGTCGGTCTCGAAGCTGACCGTCCCGTCGGGGCCGACGCGACAGGCCAGTCTGGTCAACTCGCCGACACGCGCATCGTCGTAGCGGCCGCACGCCGATCCGACGGCCAGATCGGCGGCGCGGGCCCAGCCCGTGGACGCGGCCCGCGTCCGGACCACCCGGTACACCGACTCGGAGCCGCCCCTGATGAGGGGTGGCTCACGGCCGGCGAACTCGGCCGACCGCTTCTGGTCGGTGAGGGCGGCGATGGCGGCCATGACGTCGTCGGTGATGGCCTGTCGCTGGCGTCGTGCCCCACCGGCCCGGTAGTCCTCGGGCCTGACCGGTTCACCGAAGTGAACCTGGAGCGAGCCGCGGGGACGAGGGAGCACGGTCCCGATCGGTTGGATGGCCGGCGTGCCGATGAGACCGATGGGCAGGATCGGCGCGCCGGTCCGGAGGGCGAGGTGGGCGACACCGGTGTGCCCCTTGTGCAACAGGCCGTCGCGCGACCGGGTGCCCTCGGGGTAGATGCCCACGGCTCGGCCGTCGCGCAGCAGCTCGCTCGCCGTCTCCAGGGCGGCCATCGACGAGCGGGCGGCCTCTCGGCGGATGGGCACCATTCCGAGGGCCGGAAAGAGGTGGCGGGTCCGCCAGTGGTCCATGTACTCGGCCTTGCCGAGGAACACGACCGGTCGCGGGGAGGCCAACATCAACGCCGGGGTGTCGAAGAACGAGAGGTGGTTGGCCGAGAGGATCACCGGGCCGTCGGCGGGGACATGCTCGAGACCCGAGATCTGGGCTCGGTACAGCACCTCCAGCAGCGGCGTCAGAGCCATTCGCGCCGGTCGGGCCATCCAGCCGACCTCACGCGGACGCCACCGTGGGCGGTGGAGCAGCCTCATCGGACCAACCCTGTCAGATCCGCCTTCGGCCCGCACGCGCGGGAAAGGGGCGGTGGCGCGCACTAGACCGGTCACATGGAACCCGGGGAATTCGACGGTCACATCGGACGATGGCACTGGGAGAGCGAGCAGTGGTGGCCGGAACCGAACCGTCCACCACAGGACGCACCCAACGTGTTGGTCGTGTTGCTCGACGACGTGGGGTTCGCCCAGCTGGGCCCATACGGATCCGACATCGAGACACCCACCATCGATCGGCTGGCCGCCGGCGGTCTCACGTTCACCAACTTCCACACCACGGCCCTGTGTTCACCGACGCGAGCCTGCCTGCTGACCGGCCGCAACCACCATGCGGTCGGCATGGGACGCATCACCGACCTGGCCACCGGCTTCCCCGGGTACGACGCCACCATCTCGCGCACCAACGGATTCCTACCCGAGATGCTGGCGCCCCACGGCTGGGCCGCCTACGGGGCCGGGAAGTGGCACCTCACACCGCGCGACCAGCAGCACCTGGGCGCCGCCCGCACCACCTGGCCGCTGGGCCGGGGGTTCCAGCGCTACTACGGCTTCTTCGACGGTGAGACGCATCAGTTCGCCCCGTCGCTGCTCCACGACAACCACCAGGTGCCGCCTCCGGGCAGCTACGACGACGGCTACCACCTCACCGAGGACCTGGCCGACCGCATGATCGAGTTCATCACCGATCTGCGCAACAGCGAGCCGTCGAAGCCGTTCTTCGGCTACTTCGCCACGGGCGCCTGTCACTCCCCGCACCATGCCCCTCCCTCGTGGCTCGAGCACTACCGCGGCCGCTTCGACCAGGGGTGGGATCAGTGGCGCGACGAGGTGTTCCGCCGCCAGACCGAGGCCGGGCTCCTGCCGGCCACCACCGAGCTGAGCCCCCGACCCGAGTGGGTGCCGGCCTGGGACTCGCTCAGCGAGGATCAGCAGCGCGTGTACGCCCGCTACATGGAGGCCTTCGCCGCCATGCTCAGCCACACCGACCAGCAGGTGGGTCGCATCATCGACTTCCTCGACCGCATCGACGACCTCGACAACACCCTGGTGATGGTGCTGAGCGACAACGGCGCCAGCTCCGAGGGCGGACCGGGTGGTTCCAACAACGATGCCCGACCGTGGAACGTACTGGGGACCACGCTCGAAGAGCAGTTGGACAACCTGGACGACATCGGTGGGCCCACCATCCACAACAACTACCCCTGGGGTTGGACCGTCGCCGGCAACACCCCCTTCCGCCGCTGGAAGCGCGAGGTGCACGAAGGCGGCGTGGCCGATCCGCTGGTGGTGCACTGGCCCCGGCGAATCGCCGACGGCGGCACCCGACGCGCGCAGTACTGCCATGCCATCGACCTGGCCCCCACCATCCTCGAGGCCTGCGGCGTGGACCAGCCCACCGAAATCGACGGGCGCCCACAACAACCGGTGCAGGGCGCTTCGCTGCTGGGTGTTGTCGACGACGCGGGCGCGGCCGAGGTTCGTACCACCCAGTACTACGAGATGTTGGGCTGTCGGGCGCTGTACCAGGACGGCTGGAAGGCGGTCAGCTACCATCCCATCCAGGTCGACGAACCCGGCCTCGACGACGACCACTGGGAGCTCTACGACGTCACCGTCGACCCCTCCGAGTGCCACGATCGGGCCGACGACGAACCGGAGCGGCTGGCGGCGATGATCCAGCAGTGGTGGCGGGAGGCCGAGTCCAACAACGTCCTCCCCGTCGACAACCGCCCGTTCTCCCAGTTCACCATCGATCGCCCGCACGTGGAGCGCTCGCCCCACGTCTTCTGGCCCGGCGGCGCCATGGTGCCCGAGGACAGCGCACCCGACATCAAGAACCGCACCCACGCGGTGATGGCCGACGTCATCATCGGCGACGGACCGGTGCACGGTGTTCTGGCCAGTCAGGGGTCGGGGCTGGGCGGCTGGGTGTTGTTCTGCGCCGATGGTCAGCTCCAGTGGCACGTCAACGTGGCGAGCGCCCGCCGGACCCACGTGCGGGCGTCCATCGACCTGCCGCCGGGACCGCATCGCCTGGGTATGGCGTTCACCAAGACCGCCGAGTTCCGAGGCAACTGCACCCTGGTGGTGGACGACCGTCCCATCGTCGAGGCCGAAGTGCGCTACTTCACCCCGACCCGCTTCTCCCTCACCGGGGCCGGGCTCACCATCGGACGAGCCGATGCCTACCCCGTGTGCATCGACACGGGAGCCGGTGCCCCGTGGTCCCAGCAGATCGTCCGCGTCGTCATCACGGTGGACGGACCGCCCCACGTCGACCCCGAACAGGAAGCCGAAACGGCCTTCGCCCGGCAGTGAGCTTCACATCCGGCCCGCGGTCAGGCACTCTGGTGCCCGCCGATCATCATCTCCGGAGCGATCACGCCCCATGCCCCATGCGCTGCTGATTCTGGGTACCAGCGCCCCTCCCTCTCTGCTCACCGACGCCCTCGACCAGGCCGGCGTCGCGTGGTCGACCGATGTCGACGATTCCGGCGACCATCCGGCGGTGATCCTGCGGGAGTCACCGCATGCCGCGGCCCGTCGGTTGTTCGAGCGCGATGGCGCGTCGCTGTTGCGAGGCGGGGTGATGTGGGCCCGTCAGTTACTCGATGCCGAGCAGGCCACCCGGGACCGGTCGCGGGTCTTCGCATCGGTCGATGCCGTGCTGCGCGGCGACGCCGACACCCTGGCCGCCATCTCCGGGCTCATCGGAACCGAGCTGCCCGTCGCGCCGCCTGGCCAGGTGGAGGTCGTCGACGCTCTCCCGGAGCGGGCGTGGGGCCCGCTGGCCGACGTCATCACGGCCCTCGACGCCGTGGCCGAGCGCACTCCTGACGAGCTGGCCGCCATCGATGCCCGACTCGACGACCTGGTGGCCGGCGCGGCCGACCAGTTCGCCGACCTCGACCGGACCACCGCGCGATCACTGCACACCATGCGGCGGGCCGGCGAGCACCAGCGCTGGCTGGAGCAGCTCGAGGAGAACCAGCGAGCGCAGGCCGAGGAGCTGCTGCGCCTGGACCGGGCGGTCACCAGCCTCGACAAGAAGAAGCGTCGTCCCCTTCCCGAGCGGGCGGCGCGCAAGATCCAACGGGCACCGCGGGCCATCCGTCGCCGGGCCAGCATCCAGCGACGCAAACTCCAGGCACTGAAGTCGGGCCAGGTGTCGGGGGCCACACCGCCGCTGTCGGCTCACCCCAGTCCCGTCCCGCACGGCGCACTGGCGCCGGCCGCATCACCCACCGCCTCCGTCGCCGTGCCCGACCCCGAACGACTGGCCGAGATCGCCGGTGTCGTCGTGTCGATCATCATCCCGGTGTACAACGAGGTCCGCCTGACCGAGAAGTGCGTGAAGACGGTGCGGCACAACCCCCCGTCGGTGCCCCACGAGCTCATCCTCGTCAACGACTGCTCCACCGACCCCGAGGCCCGACGCCTGGCCGACCTCGACGGCGTGCGGTACTTCGAGAACGACACCAACCTGGGCTTCGTGGGCACCTGCAACCGGGGTGCGGCCGAGGCCCGAGGCGCCTACCTCTTCTTCCTGAACAGCGACACCGAGATGACGAGCGGCGCCCTCGACGCCATGTTGGCCACCTTCCGGCTGTTTCCCGGCACCGGCGCGGTGGGAGCCAAGTTGCTGTTCCCCGACGGCAAGGTGCAGGACGCCGGCGGCATCGTGTGGCAGGACGCCTCGGCCTGGAACTACGGCCGCGACCGCCATCCCGCCGACCCCGAGCTGAACTACGCCCGGGCCGTCGACTACGTCGCCGGTGCCGCCTTGATGGTGCCGGCGGCGCTGTTCGAGCACTTCGGTGGTTTCGACGCCTACTACAGCCCGGCGTACTACGAGGACGTCGACCTCTGCATGAAGCTGACCCACGGTGGTTGGCCGGTGATCTACCAGCCGGCCGCAGTGGTGTATCACCGCGAGGGTGCGTCGTATGGCACCGACGTGGTCCGCGACCAAGGCAAGCACAACCAGGTGATCAACCGGGACAAGTTCCTCCGGCGGTGGAAGGACGAGCTCCTGGCCCATCGACCCAATGGCGCCCAGCCCGAGCTCGAGAAGGAGCGGAGCATCACCAAGCGGGCCCTGGTGATCGACGCCCGTGTGGTGACCGCCGATCAGGACGCCGGCTCCCTGCGGATGTCCAACCTGTTCGCCATCCTGCAACGCGAGGGCTACAAGGTCACCTTCATCCCCCAGAACCTGCTGTTCCACCAGCCCTACGTTCGCCAGCTCCAGGCGCGCGGCATCGAGGTCCACACCCGGCCGTTCCTCGATGACGTCGAGGACTTCCTGCACGATCGCGGACCCGAGTTCGACGTGGTCATCCTGAGCCGCCTCGAAGTGGCCGAACAGCAGCTGGACGCCGTCCGCCGCTGGTGCACCACGTCCACCATCATCTACGACACCGTCGACCTGCACTTCCTGCGCGAGGAGCGGGAGATGGCGGTTCGGGGAGCGATCACCACCGGCGGCGACCACGCCGCCACCCGTCGGTCGGAGCTCTCGGCCATCGCCCGAAGCGACATCACGTTCGTCTGCAGCACGGTCGAGGCCGAGCTGCTGGCCGAGGTGGTCCCCGACACCCGGGTCGAGGTGGTCTCGCTCGTCCACGACGAGGCGCCCACCACCACCCCGGCGTCGTCGCGCCGGGGCCTGCTGTTCGTGGGTGGCATGGAGCACCCGCCCAACATCGACGGCGCCACGTGGATGGCCACGGCCATCATGCCCTTGCTGGCACGGACCCATCCCGATGTGGAGCTCCACATCGTCGGCTCGAAGATGCCCCCTGAGCTCCACGAGCTGGCCGGCCCACGCGTGCGGGTCCACGGCTTCGTCGAGGACCTCGAGCCGTTGTACGAGCAGGTGCGGGTGTGCCTGGCCCCGCTTCGCTTCGGCGCCGGGGTCAAGGGCAAGATCACCCAGGCCATGGTGCGGGGCGTGCCCACCGTGGCCACGACGGTGGCCATGGAGGGCATCCCGGCGGTCGACGGCGAATCGGTCCTGATCGCCGATGGGGCCGAGGCCTTCGCCGCCGCGGTCGCCCGCCTGCTCGACGACGACGAGCTCTGGTGCCTCCTGGCCACCAGCGGCCAGCGGGTGGTGGCCGAGCACTTCAGCATCGACGCGCTCACCGAGCGTGTGCGGCGAGCCCTTCCTCGATGACCACCCGCCGGCTTGCCGTGCGCCAGGCCCATCGAGCGGCCCGGCTGACGCGCAAGGTGTACCACTTCGCCACCGTTCCCCGGTTTCGGTCCAGGGGTGCCTCCATCACGGCCACCCGGGGCGAGCTCCGCCTGCTGTTCCGACCGGCCACCGCTGAGTGGTTCGTCGAGCACGAGCAGCGCTGGTACCGACCGGCCGACGACACCGATCTCGCCCTGGCCCTGACCGAGCTGGCCGTGGAGTTCATCGACGAACAACTTCTGCGGACCATCCCGCACGCCGGCGAACTGGTGTGGGTCCACCACGACGCCGAGCAGGACACCGTCCATCTCGACTTCTACTCGTCCGGTGGCCAGTTCGTGTCCCGCGTCGTACGCGGTGAGGGTGACATTCCCCGCGACGTGGTGCGCTGGACCGATCCGGTGCACGACGACGGGTGGGTCGACCTGACCGCGGGCCTGTGGGCCGCGGGCGCGACCGACCTGACCATCGAGGCCTACCTACCGCCCCATGAGCAGCTCGGCGACAAGCTCCTGTCCATCGCCGTCGATCGGGGTGGCACTCGCCACACCCGCACGGTCGTGCTCACCCGCGGTGACCCCACGGTCGTGCCGCTGTTTCGAGGCTCGGCGCCGGCCTGGGGTGTCCGGGTGGGCCTGCATTCCCAGTATCCGGAACCGGCCAGCGACAGTCGCGAGCTGGGCTTCCAGCTGGTCTCGATCGAGCGGCGGCGATGAGCGGATTGCCCGACCGCACCCAGCGGGCGGTCGACAACGCCAAGATCCTGGCCGCCGAGCTGGCCCGGGCCCGCTCGGAGCGGCCCGACACGTCCGACCCCATCCCGCCGGCGCCGCGATCGTCGGTGGCGGAACCCCGCCCCCTCCCCGCTGCGGCTCCGGCATCGGCGTCGACCGACGAGCACGGGCCCCGAGCACGAGCTGCGGTCATCGCCTGGGACCTGGCCCACAATCCGGCCGGCCGAGCCCTCGTGCTGGTGGAGCTGCTGTCGCGTCGCGGCGACACCGAGCTCATGGGTCCCCTGTGGCGCGAGCACGGGCACGAGCTCTGGCGGCCGTTGCGTGACCACCTCGGCGCCCCCACCGACTTCCCCGCCACCGACTTCGGCGATTTCTTCGCCCACGGCTTCGCCATCGCCGCCCGGGCCGACGCCGACACGGTGCACATCAGCAAGACCCGGCTGCCCTCGCTCGTGCTGGGCGCGATGGTGCAGCGGTCCAACGGGGCCGCGCTCGTGCTCGACATAGACGACGAAGAGACCGCGTTCTTCGCCGAGGCCGCCGACGAGGGCGGCGATCCGTTCCTCGATCCCACCGGCGCGGCCGCTACCGCATGGGCGCAAGCCCGCGCCGCCGACGCCCCCGTCCGCACCGTGTCCAACATCGCCCTGCGCCGGCGCTACGGCGGGATCATGGTGCGCCACGCCCGCGACGAGACCCGATTCTCCCCCCAGGCCGCCGACCGGGACGGGGGCCGGTCTCGCCTGGGGGCCGAGCCCGACGAGTTCGTGGTGCTGTTCGTCGGCACGCCCCGACCGCACAAGGGTCTGCATGCCGTGGTCGACGCACTGGCCCTGCTCGATGACCGCTTCGTGCTCCACGTGGTGGGCGCGGCCGACCCGGTGGCCGCCGAGCAGGACCTGGGCCGGGCCGGGGTCCGCATCCGAACGCACCCACCGTGCGGTTTCGAGGCCCTCCCCGACCTGCTGGCCGCAGCCGATGCGCTGGCCCTGCTCCAGGACCCCGCCGACCCCATCGCCCGCTATCAGATCCCGGCGAAGATCGGCGACGGCCTGGCCCTGGGCAAGCCGGTGTTCGTCGCCGCCACGCCCCCGCTGGCCGACCTCATCGGATCGGGGATCACCGTGGTCGACGACGCCCGCGAGCTGGCCGACGGTCTGCGGCGCCTGGCCGATCATCCCGACCCCGATGGAGTCGATGTCCGACGCCAGGGCTTCCTCGGCGAGTTCAGTCATGCGGTGAACGGGGCTCGCATCGAGGCCGCCCACCACGAAGCACGCAGCCACGACGCGGCCCCCTTCGCCACCGCGGTCGTGGATGCGGCCCGTGAGGGATACGAGAGCCATCGCCGCCGGGTGCGCCCCGACCTGTTC
>JAOUEE010000088.1 GCA_029858875.1 Acidimicrobiia bacterium | reverse complement strand
CCAGGTCCTCCTCGTACTGGCTGGCCAGCGCCTGCACCAGGCCGACCACCTCGCTCCATTTGGGCGTGGTCAACCCGAACGGGGTCTTGATCCGCACCAGGGTGGCGGCATCCTCGACGAAGGCCAGCACGGCGCTGGGATCGTGCGGGTTGCGGCGCAGCTTGTCGACGTGCACGAACACGGTGGACAGCAACTCGTTGGTGGCCAGCCCGTCGAGCTCGATCCGCGGTTCGGCTCCATCGTCACCGGCGGCGATGCGGGCCGTCACCTCGTCGACCAAACCGTCGACCTCACCCTCGTCCTCGGCGTGCACCACCAGATCACCCTGGACATCGAACTGGTGCGGCACGCCCGCCAGGCCCAGGGCCGCGGCCAGCTGGGACTGGCTGTCGGTGGGCCACTCCCCCATCTCGTACACGATCTGCTCACGTTCGGGATCCAGCGTGGGCAGGGTGGCGAGTTCGACCTCGTCGACGATCCCGTCCACTGCCTTCTCGTCCTGCTCGAGCACCAGCAGCGATGCCCCCTGCCAGGCATGGGTGAGGCGTCGCGCGGTGAGCAGCTGATCGACCATCCGTCGGGACTCGAACGACCATTCGTGCAGCTCGTAGGCCAGCTGGTCGGTGCCCCGCTCGGACAGATCGTCAATGGACTGTGGCTCTTCGTCGACCAGGCCCACCCCGCACTCGAGGCACTCGGTGACGTCGGCGACGTACCCGCTGCCGCACTGGAAACACCAACGCTGATCCATTCCGCAACGATACGAGCAACCACGCGCGCCCGTTGCGGTCGCCTCGACGCCGGACCGATACTCTCTGGGCTCATGACTGACGCCCACAGGCAACAACCGGATCGCAACCTGGCATTGGAGCTGGTCCGGGTCACCGAAGCAGCGGCGTTGGCCGCATCCCGATGGATGGGACGGGGCGACAAGGAAGGTGCCGACGGCGCCGCCGTCGATGCCATGCGGGTGGTCCTGTCCACCGTGTCGATGGACGGTGTGGTGGTCATCGGCGAGGGCGAGAAGGACGAGGCGCCCATGCTGTACAACGGCGAGCGCATCGGCAACGGTGAGCCACCCCTCACCGATATCGCCGTCGATCCCATCGATGGCACCACCCTCACCTCGCTCGGTCGGGGCAACGCCATCGCGGTGATCGCCGTGTCCGAGCGTGGCAGCATGTTCAACCCCGGCCCGTGCGTGTACATGGAGAAGATCGCGGTGGGTCCCGAAGGGGTCGGCGTCGTCGATATCAGCCGCAGCCCCACCGAGAACCTCGAGGCCCTGGCCGAGGCCAAGAACGAGTCGGTGCGCGACCTCACCGCGGTGATCCTGGATCGCGACCGGCACGCCGAGCTCATCGCCGAGGTCCGCGAAGCCGGCGCCCGGATCCGGCTGATCCCCGACGGCGATGTCGCCGGCGCCATCTCCACCGCGTATCCCGACTCGGGCGCCGACATCTTGTTCGGCATCGGCGGCACGCCTGAGGGCGTGATCAGCGCGGCCGCGCTCAAGTGCATGGGCGGCGAGCATCAGGGTCGCCTGTGGCCGCGCAACGAGACCGAACGGTCGAGCGCGGTCGCGCTGGGATACGACCTCGAGGAGACGCTCACCATGGACAGGCTGGTCCAGGGCGACAACTGCTTCTTCGCGGCCACCGGCATCACGGATGGCGACCTGTTGAAGGGCGTGCACTACGACATCCACGGCGCCCACACCCAGTCGCTGGTGATGCGTTCGAAGAGCGGCACCGTGCGCCTGGTGAACGCCAACCATCGGCTCGACAAGATCAGTGACTTCTCCAGCGTCGACTACTGACCTCCGGGTCGCGCCGGCCTGACCGCGATACCTCCGAGGCGCTCGGTAGGATCTTCCGATCGCGGAGCCCACCCCCCTTCCCGAACGCGCCTGGGCGCGATTGCTGACATTGTTCGGCCTGGCCGGCATGGCCGTGGCCCAGCCGCTGCTCTCGGTCTTCGGCGACAACCCCGAGTTCTTCGTCTTCCTCGACGCTCGCCGGGCCGACACCGTCGTGTTCGCTGTGGCGCTGGTGATGATCCCTCCGGCCGTGCTGTTCGCGATCGAGATCGCGGCCAGGCTCGGCGGTACCCGGGCCGTCACCCCGGTACACGTGACCCTCGTCGGCTTGCTGGTGTACCTGTTCGTGGTCCAGCTCGTGTCCAGCCCCTCTCCGGGGCCGCTCGCCGTGCTGGGCGCCACGGTCGTCGGCGGCGGCAGCGCCTGGCTGTACCACCGGTACCGCGGCTTTCGCACCTGGACCCGCCTGCTCGTCGTGGTGCCGGTCGTGGCCACCATCAGCTTCCTCTTCGGCTCGCCCACCGGTGAGCTGTTCACCGCTGCGGCCGTGGCCCCGGTCGAGGCCGCGGAGGTGCTCCTCGTCCCCGAGGACGAGGTGCCCAGCATCATCTACCTCGTCCTCGACGAGTTCCCCACCCGCACCCTGCTCGGCGCCGACGGCCTCATCGACGAGGATCGGTTTCCGAACTTCGCCCAGTTGGCCGAGACGACCACGTGGTACCCCAGCCACTCAACGGTGTCGTCACGCACCGAGCACGCCGTGCCGGCCATGCTCACCAGCCAGGAGCCGCGCGACGTCGGGCCGTTGTTCACCGACCACCCGGACAACATGTTCCGTCTCCTCGGCGAGACGCATCACCTGACGGTCTCGGAGTCGTTGACCGCGATGTGTCCACCCAGCCAATGCGGTCTGAATCCCCTCGCGCCGCCGCCGGCTCCGTCCGACGCCGGGCCCACGTCCGTGGAGTTGGTCGATCCAGCGCCCGACACCGACCCGGCGTTCGACGCCGATTCGCTCTATGACCGGACCGTCGACGTGTTCTTCGACCGGGTGGTGCCCGGACGTGACGCCACCGGCAGCCAGGCCGACTTCGAGGAAACGTTCACCGACGTCGCCACCACCATGGCGACCACCACGTCCACGCCGCGGGTTCCGCCGGCAACCACCGACACGCTGCCCGACCCCGATCTCGACAACGACATGACCGTGGACGACTTCTGGCTGCGCGTCCGCACCGTGCCCGACACGCAACCTCGTCGCTACAACGACATGTTGGACACGATCTTCGCACCGGCCGAACCAACGCTGTGGTTCCTCCACCTGGTGCTGCCGCACTTTCCCTGGCGCTTCCACCCCGACGGCACCGAGTACGGGCTCCCAACCGGCCTCGAAGAGCTGGGCACGGACCGCACCAACGAATGGGTGACCGAGCTCAGCCGGGTCCGCCACGGGCTGCAGACCGAGTACCTCGACACACTGCTCGGCGAGATGCTGGGCCGCTTCGACGAGGCGGGCATCTACGACGACGCCGTGCTGGTGGTGGTGGCCGACCACGGCGAGTCCTTCGAGCTCGACACCGCCGGTCGGGACTTCGAGGCCGCCGTCCCCAGCGATGTGCTGTACACCCCGCTGTTCATCAAGTTCCCGGGACAGACCGAGGGAGAACGCGACGATGCCAACGTCAACGTGTTCGACCTCCTCCCCACGGTGGCCTCGGCGGCCGGCGTGCGCATCCCGTGGCCCGTGATGGGCGTCGACCTGGCCACCGGTGCCGCCGAGCAACGCGATGGCACCAAGACGGTGTGGCGATTCAAGGGCGAGTTCGAGCCGCGCGAAACCGGCGTGTTCGAGTATCAGCAGGCGGACCTGGACGCCGAGGTCCGCCGGCCCGGACTGCCCGATCCGCCCGCCGCGGGCGAGCTCCCGCTCACCGACCTCTACGCCCGCTTCGGTGACGCCAACGCCTTGGTCGGCCAGTCGTTCTCGGCCAACGCCGCATCTTCGGCGCCGGTCGAGGCCACGGTCGTCGATCGCAACCGCATCGAGTCACCGCCGGTCGGCGAGGTGCCCATCGGTGTGGTGTCGGGCATGTTGAGCGACGATGCGCCCACCGACGACGCGGTGGTCGTCGTCGCCGTCGACGACGCCATCGTGTCCCTCTCCCCGATCTTCACCTTCCACGACGTCGCCCGCTCGTTCCTCACGCTGCTGCCGCCCCTGGCCATCGAGCCCGGCGGCACCCATCGGATCGACATCGGCTGGTGGACCGAGGCGGCCGGATTGGTGGCCCTCGACGTCGGGTAGAAAGGGGTGATGCGCACCGACGACTACCGCGTCCGCCCCGGTCACCCCGTCGATCTGGCCCAGTGGGCCACCGACGACGACGGCGGCCTCACCAAGGACGAGGCCAAGGGCCGGTTCCGCGAGCTCAACGATCGGCTCGAGGTCCTCCAGGAGAAGCTCTACGCCGACGGTGGGCACAAGCTGCTGGTGGTGCTGCAGGCCACCGACACCGGCGGCAAGGACGGCACCATCCGCCGCGTCACCGACGGGCTCAATCCCCAGGGCGTCAAGGTGGCCAGCTTCAAGCGTCCCACCGAGGAGGAGCTGGCCCACGACTACCTCTGGCGGGTGCACGCCCACACGCCGGGCAACGGCGAGATCGTCATCTTCAACCGGTCGCACTACGAGGACGTGCTGGTGGTCCGGGTCCACGAGCTGGTCCCCGAGGAGCGCTGGGCTCGCCGCTACGACCACATCCGGTCCTTCGAGCAGCTCCTGGTCGACGAGGGCACCACGGTCGTGAAGCTCTTTCTGCACCTGTCCAAGCGTGAGCAGGCCGAGCGGCTCCAGGCTCGGCTCGACGACCCCGACAAGCACTGGAAGTTCTCGGTGGGCGACCTGGCCGAGCGCGAGCACTGGGACGACTACCAGGAGGCCTTCCGGGTGATGCTCGAGCGCACCAGCACCGATGCCACGCCGTGGTACGTCATACCCGCCGACCGCAAGTGGTTCCGCGACCTGCTGGTGGCCCAGATCCTGGTGGATCAGCTCGACGCGCTGGACCTGGCGTACCCGCCCAACCCCGACGACCTGAGCGGAATCGTCATCACCTGAGCCGAGGATGCGCGCCGCAACCGGTCAGTCAGCACCGACAACGTGAGGTGACCGTACCGAGCCGGCCCTGCGGGCCACGTCGACCTCGCCATCGACCCGAGCGGCCAGGAACCACTGCTGACGGGGATGGGGCCAGTCCAGCAGGGTGGCCCGCAGACCGGCGGCAGCGGCCATCTCCTGCATCTCGGTCCATTCGTAGGCCACGTTGCCCGGATAGCGCCACCCCGAGTTGTCGGCGCCGCGGGGCAACGGGTTCTTGCTGGAAGGGCGCGACGGGTAGAACGTGGCAACCAGCAACCCGGACGGCTCGAGGCCGGCCGAGATCTGGGTCAGCAGCGTGGCCGCATCGTCGGCGTAGGTGTGCGAGAGGATGCTCTGGGCCAGGACGTAGTCGAAGCGGGCATCGAAGCCCCCCACCGCGTAGTCGGCCGTGTGGCGAAACGTCGGCCGGCGCCGGGCCACGAAGTCGTCGCCCAACTCCTCCTCGATGGCTGCCCGCACCACCCACTCCTCGGGCTCGAGGCCGAAGTAGCGGCCGGGCTCCAGGTAGCTGAGCAGCATCCGTCCAACCCGCAGGGACCCGCAGCCCACGTCGCACACGGTGTGGTGCTCGCGCAGGCCCAACGCCAGCAGCAACGACAGCTGCAACCCGCCCAACAGGTCGTAGTCCTTGGGCGGGCCCACGAAGGCCCGGTAGTGATGCGAGCCGGGGCGCTCGCCCTCGCCTTTGTCCACCATGCCTGCGCGATCCTACCGGCGGGCCGCACTGCGACCGGCGTCAATGCGAGTCGGCGGACCCTCCGGTGGCTACGGCGAGGCGTACTGTGGCCCGCCGCGCTGCGGCCGCCGCCTCGGCATCATCAGCGTCATCCGACAGGGCCTGCTCGGCCCGCTGCCGGGCCTGCTCGGCCCGCTCTACATCGATGTCAGCCCGCGGTTCGGACACATCGGACAGGATGGTCACGCGGTCCCGGGCCACCTGCACGAACCCCGAATGCACGGCAAAGGTGTCTTCGTCATCAGGCCGAATCACCCGGGCCTCCCAGACCTCGAGCACACCGACGAAGGGAACGTGGCCGGGCTGGAAGGCGATGTCGCCGCCACCCACCGTCCGACAGATCACCATGTCGGCGTCACCGGAATAGGTGACCCGCTCGGGTGACACGACTTCGACGTGCAGGGACATGTGATCAGCCCTGGATCTCTGCGGCCTTGCGCTCGGCCGCTTCGGCGCCACCGACCATGAAGAAGGCCTGCTCGGGCAGGTGATCGAGGTCCCCGCGGACGAGCGCCTCGAAGGACTCGACGGTGTCGTCCACCGAGCTGAACACACCCTCCATGCCGGTGAACACCTTGGCCACATACATGGGCTGGGACAAGAACTTCTGGATCTTGCGGGCCCGGTCGACGGTGACGCGGTCCTCTTCGGTGAGCTCGTCGAGACCGAGGATGGCGATGATGTCCTGGAGCTCCTTGTATCGCTGGAGGATCTCCTGAACCCGGCGAGCCACCGCGTAGTGACGGCCGCCCACGACCTCGGGGGTGAGGATGGTGGAGGTCGAGGCCAGCGGATCCACGGCCGGGTAGATACCCAGCGATGCGATGTCGCGGCTCAGCTCGGTGGTGCCGTCGAAGTGGGTGAACGACGTGAACGGCGCCGGGTCGGTGTAGTCGTCGGCGGGGACGTACACCGCCTGCAGCGACGTGATCGACTTGCCTCTGGTGGAGGTGATGCGTTCTTGGAGCTCACCCATCTCGTCCGCCAGGGTGGGCTGGTAGCCCACGGCCGAGGGCATCCGACCGAGCAGGGTGGAAACCTCCGAACCGGCCTGCACGAAGCGGAAGATGTTGTCGACGAAGAGCAACACGTCCTGGTTCTGCACATCGCGGAAGTACTCGGCCATGGTGACACCGGCCAGCGCAACCCGCAGGCGCACACCCGGCGGCTCGTCCATCTGGCCGAAGACCAGCGCTGCCTTGTCGAGCACGCCCGATTCCTCCATCTCGAGGAAGAGATCGGTGCCCTCACGGGTGCGCTCGCCCACCCCGGCGAACACCGAACGCCCACCGTGCTGAGTGGCCACCCGGTTGATCATCTCGGTGATGAGCACGGTCTTGCCCACGCCGGCCCCGCCGAACAGGCCGATCTTGCCGCCCTCCTTGTAGGGCGTCAGCAGGTCGATCACCTTGATTCCCGTCTCGAACATCTTGGCCGAGGGCTCGAGGGTGTCGAAGGCCGGCGGGGGACGATGGATCTCCCACCGTTGCTTGACCTCGACGCCTTCGGCGTCGAGGCAGTCGCCCATCACGTTCCACACGTGGCCGAGGGTCTCGTCGCCGACCGGTACCGAGAGGCCATGGCCCGTGTTGACGACCGGGGCGCCACGGGTCAGACCGTCGGTCGGCTTCATGGAGATGGCCCGCACCCGGTGGTCGCCGATCTGCTGGGCGACCTCGGCCGGCACGACGATGTCCTCGCCGTCGACCGTGATGGTGTATTCGATCTGGGTGTTGATCTCCGGGAGTGCCCCCTTGGGGAACTCCACGTCGACCACGGGACCGGCAATGCCGACCACACGGCCGAGCTTGCGTTCGGTTTCGGTCACGGTCATGGCTGGGCGTCTCCTGGGGCAGAGCTACGAGCGGTGGTGTTCATGCTGGTCGGGGTGATCGGGGAACAGGTGGTCGGGCACCAAGAAGTCGAGGAGAAGGTCCTCGTCGGAGCCCCTGTCCTCCCCGAGCGCTTCGGCGCCGCCGACGATCTCCATGATCTCGGTGGTGATGGCATCCTGGCGAGCCTGATTCATGTCACGACTCAGCTTGACGATCAGTTCTTCGGCATTGTCGGTGGCGGCCTTCATGGCCCGTTGGCGGCTGGCGTGTTCAGACGCCGCTGACTCGAGCAGTGCACCGAACAGGCGGGCCTCCACGTAGCGTGGCAAGAGCGATGCCAGCACACCCTCAGCCGAGGGCTCGAACTCGAACGACGCCAGCGCCGACTGATCGCCGCTGCCCATCTCGGCCATCGTCTCGGTGTCCTCGAGCGGAAGGAAGCGCCGCACCGTGACCTTCTGGCTGCCCATGGTGAGGAACTCGGTGTAGATCAGCTCGACCCGGTCGATGGACCCCTCGGTGAAGGCCTGCATCACCTCATTGGCGACTCGCCGGGCGTCGGCGTAGGCGGGCGTGTCGCTCATGCCCTCGTAGTGGGCCTCGATGCGATAGTTCCGGAATCGGAAGTAGTCGCCGGCCTTCTTGCCGATGAGGAACAGCGTGTAGTCGGCCCCATCGGTCTGGGCCGCCATGACTTGGCGCTCACCGGCCTTGATGACCTGGCCGTTGTACGCACCGGCCAGACCGCGGTCGGAACTGATGATCACGAAGCCGACGTTGTCGACCGACTCGGCTTCTCGGAGCAGTGGGTGGTCGGCTTCGGCACCGCCCGCGGCCAGGTTCTCGATGACGTTGGTGATCTGCTCGGCGTAGGGCTTGGCCTCATTGGCCCGCTGCATCGCTTTCACCACGCGGGTGGCGGCGATCAGCTCCATGGCGCGCGTGATCTTCTTGGTGTTCTGGACGCTGCTGATGCGCCGCTTGAGCTCACGCTCCTTCGCGCCCGGCACGGGTCAATCGTCCTCTCGGATGATGTTCTCTTCGGGCAGCGTCGTCGGCGCGTCGACGATGGTGGATTCGGCGGCGCCGGGATCCACGGCTTCGGGCTCTTCACCCTCGATGACGGTGGCGTCGAACTGGTCGGCGAAGGCCGCGATGGCACCGTCGAAGGCATCCTCATCGGCGACGTTGCCGGTGGAAGCGATCTCCTGGAGCAGGGCACCATGGCGGGTCCGCATCCACTCGATCAGCTCGGTCTCGAACCGCGAGACGTCCTCGACCGGGATCTTGTCGAGGTAGCCCCGGGTGCCGGCCCAGATGGCCACTGCCTGCTCCTGCACCGGAATCGGTGTGTTGATGCCCTGCTTGAGCAGCTCGGTGAGCCGGTAGCCCCGATCGAGCTGGGCTTGGGACACTGCATCGAGGTCAGAGCCGAAGGCAGCGAACGACTCGAGCTCGCGAAACTGCTGCAGATCAGCCTTCAGGGTGCCCACCGCGTTCTTCATGGCCTTGACCTGGGCGGCTGAGCCGACGCGAGACACCGAGATGCCGACATCGATGGCGGGTCTGACACCGGACTTGAACAGGTCGTCCTGGAGGAAGATCTGGCCGTCGGTGATGGAGATGACGTTCGTGGGGATGTACGCGGAGACGTCGCCCGCCTTGGTCTCGATGACCGGCAGCGCGGTCAACGAGCCGGCACCGTTGCCGTCGGACAGCTTGGCCGCGCGCTCCAGCAGCCGGCTGTGCAGGTAGAACACGTCGCCGGGATAGGCCTCGCGCCCGGGCGGGCGGCGCAGGAGCAGCGACATCTGGCGGTAAGCCTCGGCCTGCTTGGAGAGATCGTCGTACACCACCAGGGCGTGCTGGCCGTTCTCCATCCAGTGCTGGCCCATGGCGCAGCCGGCATAGGGAGCGATGTACTTGAACGGCGCCGGATCGGAGGCGGGCGCCACGACGACAACGGTGTACTCCATTGCCCCGAACTCGTGGAGCACGGCCACCGTCTGGGCCACCGTGGAGGCCTTCTGACCGATGGCCACATAGATGCAGTTCACACCCAGGCCCCGCTGGTTGATGATGCTGTCGATGCCGATCGTGGTCTTGCCGGTCTTGCGGTCGCCGATGATGAGCTCGCGCTGGCCCCGACCGATGGGGATGAGCGAATCGATGGCCTTGATGCCGGTCTGCATCGGCTCGTGCACCGGCTGGCGACCGGTGATGCCCGGCGCCTGCACCTCCATACGTCGGATCTGCGTGTTCGACAACGGACCGCGACCGTCGATCGGTTCGCCCAGGGGGCTGACCACGCGACCCAACAGCCCGTCTCCGACCGGCACCGACAGGATGTCTCCGGTCGCCCGGACGGCTTGACCCTCCTCGATGCCTTCGATCGAGCCGAGCACGACCGTGCCGATCGACTCCTCGTCGAGGTTCAGGGCCAGTCCCACCGCCCCGTTCTCGAACTCGAGCATCTCGTTCACCGACGCGTCGGGCAGCCCGGAAACGCGGGCGATGCCGTCGCCGACCTCGAGGATCCGGCCCACCTGGCTCGTCTCGAGCTCGGGGGCGAAGCCTTCCAGGTTCCTCTTGAGCGCGGAGGTGATGTCGGCGGTGTTTATCGTCAGTTCGGCCATGTGTGTTGCCTTCGTGATGTCTTCGTCAGGATGGATCAGGACAGGGATTCGCGCATCTGATTGAGGCGCCGGCGGACACTGCCGTCGATGACGTCGTCGCCGATCTCGGTCACGAGCCCACCGAGCACGGACGGGTCGAGGATGACCCGCACCTCCACGTCGTCACCGGTGGACTCCCGCAGGGCCGCGGCCAGGCGTTGTTGCTGGTCGGCGTCGAGATCGATGGCGCTGCGCACGTAGGCGACCCGCTGGTCGCGCGATGCCGCGTTGAGCTCGACGGTGGCCCGGATGATCTCGCCGAGCTGACCCCCGCGACCGACGCCCACCACCATGGCGATGAGCGACGAGGTCACCCGCGATGCCTGGCCGGCGAGGAGATCGTCGACGGCCTGCATCCGATTGACGATCGGCGTCGACGGGTCCGACAGGGCCTCGCGCAACTGGTCGTTGGTCTCCAGGACCCGGCCGAACTCGAACAGCTCGCCGACCACCTGGTCGGCGTTGCCCTCGGCTCGCGCTGCGGCGAGCAACGACTCGGCGTACCGAGTGGTGGTGTCGCTCACTTGCTGGTCAGCTCCTGGATGTACGCCTCGACCAATTGACTCTGGGCATCACGATCGAGGCTGCCACCGACGACGCGCTCGGCCGCGCCGATCGCGATCTCGGAGACCTCGGACTGGACATCGGCGATGGCTTGGACCCGCATCGCCTCGATCTCACCGTTGGCCCGTTCCCGCAGTTCGGCCGCCTCGGCCTCGGCTCGGGCGATGAGGTCGGTACGAACCTGGTCGGCACTCTGCCGGGCCTCGTCGACGATGCGGGCCGCCTCGGTCTTGGCGTCAGCCAGTTGGGCCTCGTACTGCGTCTGCACCGCCTGGGCGTCGACCTTGGCCTGGTCGGCCGCAGCCAGATCGGACCGGATGCGTTCGGTGCGA
This sequence comes from Acidimicrobiia bacterium, assembly GCA_029858875.1. Classification (GTDB taxonomy): domain Bacteria; phylum Actinomycetota; class Acidimicrobiia; order Acidimicrobiales; family SHLQ01; genus JAOUEE01. The sequence continues at coordinate 1,715 of JAOUEE010000088.1, read as the reverse complement.
GCTTCCATGCCGTTCTTCACGGCGGGGAAGGCGAACTTCCACATCATTCCGAGCAGGATCAGGAACGACAAACCGCCCCAGATGATCTCGTTGGTGGCAGGCAGAATCGGATTCGGCGACTCGTTGCAGGCCTCGAACTCCTCCTCGAGGGTCTCGAGCTCCTTCTTGGCCTCTTCGTCACCCTCCGCCGCGGCTTCCTCGAGCTCGTGCAGCGTGATGCCGCTGTCGGTCTCGAACTCGAGGATCGTCTCGGCCAGGCATGAACCGACGGTCTCCTCGCTGGCCGACGCCGGCGCGGCGAAGGCCACGACGGACACCGATGCGGCGGCGGCCAACATCATGGCCTTGGTGCGCATGCGCATGTGGGGGTCTCCTGTGGTCGAGGAGCCGTGAGTCACGGCAACAGCAGAATGAAGACGACGAAGCCGATCAGGGCGAGCGCCTCGGTGAAGGCAATGCCCAAGAACATCGTCGTACGGACCATGCCGGCCGATTCGGGTTGGCGAGCCATCGCGGTGATGGCGTTGCCGACCACGATGCCGATGCCGATACCCGGGCCGATGGCGGCCAAGCCATAGCCGAGGCCGGCGCCGATGGCCTTGAGGCCTTCGAGAAACTCGCCGGCCTCGGTGAAGGATTCGGCGAGAATGCTGAGCAACAACATGGGGGGTATCTCCTCAGTGTTCTGGGTGCATCGATCCGCCGATGTACACGGCGGTCAAAATGGTGAAGATGAAGGCCTGAAGCGCAGAGACGAGGATCTCGAACCCGGTCATCAGGACCAACATCGCGAACGGAAGGGCGGCGCCGACATAGGTCGACTCCCACAAGGTGGCCGTCAGGACGGCGAAGGTGACCAGTAGGAGGTGGCCGGCCACCATGTTGGCCCAGAGCCGGATCGCCAGGGAGAAGGGCCGCACGACGAACGTCGAGACCAACTCGATCGGCGTGACGATGATGTAGAGAGCCACGGGCACGCCGGGAGGGAACAGCGAGTTCTTCAGGTACCCGAAGAACCCTTGGCTGCGGACCCCGACCACGTTGTAGATGACCCACACCAACAGGGCCAGCAACAGCGGGATCGCCATGCGGGAGTTGGCCGGGAACTGGATCCCGGGAATCACCTCGGTGATGTTCGAGAAGAAGAGGAAGAAGAACATCGTCGTGAGGAAGGGCAGGTACTTGAGGCCGTCGGGCCCCATGGTCTGCATGATGACGCTGTCTTCGATGAAGTCGACACCGCTCTCGGCCACGTTGGACATTCCGGCCGGTACCAGTGACTGCTTGTAGCGCCGTCCGGCGCCGAAGAACAGTCCGAGGGTGGCCGCCACGGCGCCGAAGTAGATCAGCACCGTCTTGTTGATACCGAAAACGGTCCCATCGAGGAAGATGTCGGGCCACTCGAAGAGGTGGCTGACGGGCGGGAACTCGAGGGCGAGAAGGTCCACGATCGCTCGCTACTCCTTGGAATCAGGTCCGACGCCGGAAAGGAACAGCCCACCGTTCGGCTTGAGGCCGGGGTAGGCGAGGGACGCGGCCACGTGGCGCGTCTCCCAGATCAGCAGGCCGAGGTGGGCCACGATGAGCGTGACAGCGAAGGGCACCATCGCGAACCACCCGAGATCGCGCACGGGGAGCACCGCCGCGGTGATGGCGGCCAAGCGGAGCACGAACCCACCGAGCACGGCGCCGAACAACACCTCGGGCGAGACCTT
>JAOUEE010000212.1 GCA_029858875.1 Acidimicrobiia bacterium | reverse complement strand
GGTCCCGCCGATGCCCGTCACCTCGCGCGAATCCGAAACGGCGTCGGTTGGTGTTCAGCGCGGGGCGGGGTGATCAGGTGCCGTACAGGCCGAGGGCGTCGGCTTGGTCGTCGCTCATGTGATAGCTCTCCTCGTCGTTGGGGAAAGCGCCCGAGCGGACATCGTCGACGAAGCGGGTCAAGGCCTCGACGCTGGCCGTACCGAGATCCGCGTAGCGTCGCACGAACTTGGGCAGGAAGCGGTCCTCGATGCCCAGCACATCGTGGTACACCAGCACCTGGCCGTCGCAGCCGTGGCCGGCACCGATCCCGACGGTGGGGATGTCGATGGCCGCGGTGACCATCTCGGCCACCCGCGCCGGGACACCTTCGAGCACCACGGCGAAGCAGCCAGCGTGGGCCAGGGCCTTGGCGTCCTCGACCAGCTCCAGCGCAGCGTCGGCCTGCTTGGCCTGCACCTTGAAGCCGCCCATGGCGTGGATCGACTGCGGCGTCAGACCCAGGTGACCCATCACCGGGATCTCGGCCGAGACGATCGCCTCGATCATGGGCAACCGCTTGCGGCCACCTTCGAGCTTGACGGCCTCGGCGCCGGCGCGCACCAGCGCGGCGGCATTGCGCACCGTCTCCTCGGGGGAGACGTGATAGCTCATCCACGGGAGATCCCCCACGATCAGCGAGTGGGGATTGGCCCGCGCCACCGCGCCGGTGTGGTGGGCCATGTCCTCGATCGTCACCTGCAGGGTGTCGTCGTACCCGAGGACCACCATCGCCAGCGAGTCACCGACGAGGATCATGTCGGCGCCGGCGGCGCTCACCTGGCGGGCCCCGGGCGCGTCGTAGGCCGTGAGCATCACGAGCGGCTCGGCCCCTTCGTTGCGCTTGCGAGAGGCCACGGCGGGTGCCGTGACCTTGCGGCGGGTCTCAACGTTGGCCATTGCTGGCTCCTTTCACCGTCCAACGCACAGAGGCTGCCGGCGGCACGAAGCAGTATAGCAACCACCCCGATCGCGGTTCCAGCCCCATCGGCGCGATGTCGAGGCGGCAACTCCCGAGCCGGTCGTGCGGCACTGCGCCCCCGATCACCGGGCCGGACCCGTTCGGATCTCGACGGCCGGATGGCCGGTCAGGGCTCAGGTGATGAGGGTGCTGCGGACCAGGTGATTCCAGCCACAGCCGGGGCACACCTCCACCACATAGCCGGCGAACACGCCCTTGCGGTCCCGGATGCGAGCCATCTCCCGTTCGGAGGTGATGCACCGCCCATGCGAGGGCAGACGGGGCCCGAACACATACGTCACGTGGCGCACATGATGCTCTTCACAGACCGGACAGGCCTCCGCCGTCTCGGTGCCGCAGTGGACGGCATTGCGGCGCAGTTCGCTCTGCGCGTCGCAGACCTCGAGATCGGACAACGCGCCCGACCGCCACTGCGCCAACACCCGCTGGCGCTCCAGGCGGTAGTCGATCTCACCCGGGACGTCATCGGCGGCGGCGGACAGGCCCAACTTCACAGCACCAGAGTACGCATCCGGACAGGCGACGCCAGCGACGTGGGGATCACGTCTTGGCCCGAAGCACGAGGGTGGACGGCACCGCCGCGCCGGGCGGACCGGTTTCCACCAGGGTGTCGACACGGAAGTCGGACCGCACCAGCGCGCTGAAGAGGTCGCCCACGGTGTAGCGGTGGGTGAGGCTCGGGCCGCTGCCCACCGGCTCTCGATCGAAGTACCCGCGCACCACGCGGTCGGGCTCGTCGTCGAAGGGATCGAACAATGCGGCCACCGGATGCGGCATCGACACCACCAGCGCGCCGCCCGGTCGCAGCGTCCGATGCACCTGGCGCATCACTCGCTCGGCGTGGTCGGTGGCGGCCAAGGAGTGCACAGCTACGACCAGATCGAACCCCTCGGCCGGGAGGAAGGCCAGGTCGGCCAGGTCGCCGGACCGCCATTCGACACTCACCTCGTGTTCGTGGGCCAGGTCCCGGCCATGCCGGAGCTCCCCATCATCGGGGTCGATGGCCGTGACACGCGCCCCGGCGCGAGCCATCGCCACCGCGGTGTGCCCCATGCCGCAGCCCAGCTCGAGCACCCGGCGGTCGGCGAGGTCGCCGAGCAAGCGGCGGGTGATCTCGGCCGACACATCGGGACCCAGCTCGACGCGATCGGTGGGACGGGCCAGGCCGGCGGGAAACGCGGTGGAGTACCGATGGAAGGAGCGGTCGGCCATACCCTCCAGAGTACGGGGGCAACTGCCGTCGACCGAACATCAGCGTTGGGCCAGCCACCCCCGCACGGCTTCCAACGCCACGTCGCGCGGCAGCGGACCGCGCCGCAGACGCTCCTCGCCCAACCAGTTCACCGCTTCGCCAACCACCGGCCCCGGTTCGAGGCCGAGCTCGGCAATGAGCTCGCCGCCCGACAACGCGGGGGCGAAGCCGTCGTCGCCTTCTCGCTCCACCAGCTCGGATATCCGAGCACCCAGATTCCCGGCCGCCGGATGAGCGGTGGCGACGGCCAGGTGGATGGCCCGATCGAGATCGGGGCCGGTGGCCACCACGAAGCGTCGCAACGACTCGTCCTCGGTGCCGGTGAGCTGGTGGAGCCCGCGCCGCACCCGACGGACCGTCGCCAGGTCGTCGTTGGCGAACCGCAGCGCTCGCAGACGGGCCAGGCCACTCTCCACCGGGTCGCCGAGGATGACCGCCATCCGCATCACCGGATCAGGACCGACGGCGTGCACCGCGACCAGATCGGCCGTCCCCAGCTCGGGAAGGAAATGCTCGGCCAGACCCGTTCCGAGCAGCAGCTCGAGCCCAGGGGTGGGATCGGTGGCGCCGAGCAACCGCACCAGCTCACCCCGTATGCGTTCGGCCGAGACGATGTCGAGCCGGCCGACCAACCGTCGGATGGCCACGACCACCTGCGGGTCGGGAACGAAACCGTAGGAGGCGGCGAACCGAGCCGCCCGCAGCATCCGCAACGGGTCATCGGTGAACGAGAGCTCGGGATCGAGCGGAGTCATCAACCGTCGTCGATCGAGGTCGCCCCGACCATCGAAGGGGTCGACCAGATCACCATCGGGCAACGATCGGGCCATGGCGTTGATCGTGAAGTCGCGTCGACTCAAATCGTCTTCGACGTCGTCGGAGAAGTCGACCTCGGGCTTGCGGCTCGAAGCGTCGTAGCGCTCGGCTCGATGGGTGGTCACCTCGTAGAGTCGCCCGTCGATGCGACAGCCGATGGTGCCGAAGCGCTCGCCCTGGGTCCACACCGCATCGGCCAGCGGCTCGACCACCGCCTTGATGACGGCCGGGGTGGCATCAGTGGTCAGATCAAGATCGGCGGCGTCATCGATGCTGCGGCCGAGGAGATGATCGCGCACGATGCCCCCGACGAGGTAGGCGCGATACCCGGCGTCGCGAAAGGCGTGACCAACCGGTTCGGCCACGGCCAACAGCGCGGCAAGCGACGTGTCGGTCACAGTTCGTGGAGGTGAGCGGCGTGCGCCACCACATCGGAACTGGAGCCACCGGCCGACGGCGGCTCTGCCTCGTGATCGAGATCGACGAGGCCGGCCACCACCGCGGCCGTGCTCTCGGTGAGCGCCTCGAGGTCATAGCCACCCTCGAGGAACACCACGGCTCGGGCCGGGCCGACTAGCTGGCGCAGGAAGCGAACGAACTCGCGGTAGTCACCGGCCGTCAGATCCACCTCGGCCAGGGGATCACGGCGATGACCGTCGAAGCCCGCGGAGATGAGCAGCCAGGTCGGAGCGAAGCGATCCACCGCCGGGCCCACGATGGTGTCGAACGCGGCGCGGTAGAGCTCGCCGGTCGATCCGGGTGGCACCGGCAGGTTGACGGTGGCGCCGAGTCCTCCACCTTCTCCCATGTCAGTCACCGCCCCGGATCCCGGGTACAGCGGATGCTGGTGCAACGAGACGAAGAGCACCTCGGGGTCGCGGGCGAAGATGTCCTGGGTGCCGTTGCCGTGGTGTACGTCGAAATCGACGATGGCCACCCGCTCGCCACGCGCCCGCAGCGCCGCCGCCGTCACGGCGATGTTGTTGAACAGGCAGAACCCCATCGACTGGTCGGCGGTGGCGTGATGGCCGGGCGGACGAACCGCACAGAACGCCGTGGTGGCCTCCTCGGCGAGGAGCGCATCCACCGCATCGAGCCCAGCGCCCGCAGCCAGCTGCGCGGCTTCGAGCGACGCGGCGTTCATCGCCGTATCGGCGTCGAGTCGTCCGCCACCCGCTTCGGCCAGGCGCTCCACGGTGTCGACCAGTTCGGGCGAATGCACCCGCAACAACTCGTGGCGCTCGACCGGCCGCGGCTTGCGCACCACCACCTCGTCGTGCGCCCCGGATTGCTCGAGCCCGGCCATCACCGCGCCGAGTCGGGCCGGGCGCTCGGGATGGCGCTCACCCGCCTCGTGATCGACGCATCGGGGATGGCTGAGCCACAGCAAGGTCACCGCGCTCCACCGTACCGGTCCGGCCGTTAGGTCTTTCGGCCGAGGCGTCATGGACCGGCGTGAAATCGTCCGTGCAGACCGGGACGGAGCCCGATCCCTGTCTAGGGTGAAGCGCAGATGGACAGGGTGTCAGCCGCGAGTCGGGTCCCGTGATCAGCGCGCTACGGCGCTCGCCGCTGCGGGTGCTCGAGATGGGCCGCGAACGCTGCCGTGTGGGCCCCTGGCGGGGCGATACCACCATCGGCTATCTGTCGCCCCTGACCCAGCTCAGCCCACACGCCATTCGCCAGGCCGTGACCGTGCTGGCCGGTGAGGGGTACCGCGGGGTCATCACCGGTGCGGTGGGTGCCGACGACCGAAGGGTCTTCACCGACGCCGGCTTCGCCGTGCGCGAGCGTCTCCACCTGCTGCGCCACCCGCTCGACACCATCCCCGAGGCCGAGCCGGCCCGCATCCGCCGGGCCGGCCGACGCCACCGCGGCGACGTGCTCGAGCTCGACCGCCTGGCGTTCGACAGCTTCTGGCACCTCGATCAGATGGGACTGGACGAGGCCCGCCAGGCCACCCCCATCAGCCGCTTCCGGGTGGCCATCGACGACACCGCGCCGGTCGGCTACACCGTCGCTGGTCGGGCCGGCACCCTGTCGTACCTGCAGCGACTGGCCGTTCACCCGACGGCCCAGGGTCGAGGGCTGGGCCGTTCCCTCACCGTCGACGCGCTCCAATGGGCCCGCCGACGACGATGCCTGTCGATGATGGTGAACACCCAGGACGCCAACCTCGGGGCCCTCCACTTGTACGAATCACTCGGCTTCCTCCGCCAGACGCAGGGGTTGTTCGTGCTGGAACAGATCTTCGGGTGATGCGCCTGTTCGCCGAGCGGCGAGCGCGCCCCGTGCTCGGCGCGGTCGCCAGTGCGGTCACGGTGGTGGCGATCGGCGTCTTGCTCGGCCTCGGGCCCCGACCGGCCACGGCGCAGGTCGAATCGACCGGCTCGCTCTCGCTCACCGGACAGACCACGTTCGTCCGCCCGGGTGGCTTCTTCGACCTGGAGCTCCGCGTGGCCGGGGCCGGCGTCCGCCACACGATCACCGTCGAGGTGTATCCGGCGGTGGAATCGCGCATCGAGTTCCTGGACGGGCTCCGGGCCGGCGCCGATCTGGGCGAACCGATCCTGCGCGTCGACGCTGGTCCGATCGCCGAGCTCCAACCGGCCAACACCGATCTGATCTCGGTGCGAATCCGCACCAGCCCGCCCGACGATCCTCGCCCCGACACCGTCATCACCGATGGGGGCGTCCACCCCGTCCGCGTGGTCCTCTCCCAACGCGACGCCGAGCCGGTGGACGAGGTCGTCACCCACCTGCTGGCCCTCCCCACCGACGGCGACGCGCCGAAGCCGCTCTCGGTGGCCTTCGTGGTCCCGGTCGAGCCGCCGGTGGCGCGGGCCCCCGACCAAGAGCTCGATGTGGATCCCGAGTCGCGGGCCATCATCGACAACTGGGTGGAGGTGCTGCGGGTCCACCAGGACACACCGGTCACTTTCCGGGTCCCGGGTGAGTACATCGAAGCGCTGTTCAGAAGCGGCAACGACGACGACACGGCCAGCCTCGAGGCCCTCCAGTCGGTGCTCGGCGAAGCCCAGACCTTCCTTTCCGAGACGTTCGTACCGCTCGAACACGAGACCTGGCGCGACACCAGCGTCGATCAGTACCCGAGCGAGCTGCGCCGGGTGGCTCGCACGGCCATCGACGAGCACCTACCGCTGGTGACCATCGACGATCACACCCACCACGTGACCGCCACCGACACCGGCGAGACGCTCTTGTGGCTCCAGGAGCAGACCACCGACCGCGTGCTGATCTCACCAGAGCGACTCGAACCCCTCGACCCCGACACGTTCCCACTCACCGTCACCCAGCCGTTCGTCCTGGAGCACGCCGACGGGGCCATCGACGCCGTCGCCACCGACACCGTGCTCAGCGCGCACATCGGGGCGTCCGGATCGCCGGTGCTCGACGCCCAGCGTCTCCTGGCCGATCTGACGGTGCTGGCGATGGACGCCCCGGCAACCAGTCGAGCGGCCGTGCTCGAGACACCCGCGGACCTCGTCGTCGATCCCACCCTGTTGACCACGCTGCTCAACGGGATCGAGCGCAGCCCCCTGCTCGACGCGGTCACCCTGGATCATGTGTTCGACGACATCGAGCTGGCCAATGCCGGGGGCAACGGCCCCGGCGCCGAGCTGGGCGGCTTCCCACTGGTTCGGCGTCTCGACCAGGCCGCCGAGGCTCCGTCCCTGGGGGTCTTCCCGGCCCAGCTCATCGCGGCCCGCCAGGAGCTGGCCAGCTTCGAG